>NZ_JBHNYN010000006.1:0-212900 GCF_054960695.1 Vibrio sp. PSi01 | reverse complement strand
CAATATTCCATTAAAGCAGAAGCTAAGTGTGCGTTAGTTCACATAATCTTATTGAGTGAATTTTCATCACGCACTTTAAAAAGGCTGTAAAACGCCCCTAAAAACTGATGTGATTTTTAGCGAAGCCTTGCCTCCAAGTTATCGTTTTTCATAAGGATAACAAGCATTTTTCGCCAAAAATATATCAAGACTTGCGTAAGATCACATTTGATTTTAATGCTCATCCCACCCAATAAAAATGAGATCTAGATCACGTTCTTAATTCCTAAAAGTCGTAATCTGAAGTTAACCCATGAGGGATACAACAGAGGAAAACTTCTATGAAAATGAACATCACTGGTAAAAACATCGACATTACCTCTGCAATCCGTGATCACATAGAAAGCAAATTTAAAAAGCTTGATAAATGGCAAGTAGACATCATTGGTTGCCAAGCGAGCTTTAGTGAAGAACCAAACAAGAAAAAGAAATTTGAAGCGGTTCTAACCGTACCGAAAGGCCAACTTGTTGCTTCATCAATCCATGACGACCTCTACGTAGCTATCAACGAAGTAGAACAAAAACTAGAGCGTCAACTCAACAAGCTACGCCATAAACCAGAAGCGCGCCGCGCTGAAAAGCCTGAAATTGAAGAGCTAGAAGCTGAAGTAGAATAAGGAAAGAGAACAGATTAAAAAATAGCGCCTCAAGGCGCTATTTTTTTGCTTGACGCTCGTAGCTCGCTTGCTTATTGTGTTTAAACATTCATAAAACAATCACTTTTTATGCACTCTCAATCTTTGTTTATTTTTGACTTCTTTTTTCTTCCGTAAATCGGAGGCTGAGTCGTTTTAGAAAAACAAGTCAAAAACGAACAAGAAGCCTCCCACACTAGGGAGGCTTTTTTATAAGGACACATTTATGACTGACCGCTCAATTTCACTGGATGATATCCGCCTTCGTCTTAATGATTTAGATGACGAACTGCTGAGTTTACTTTCCGAACGTCGCAAACTCAGTATCGAAGTTGCGAAAAGCAAAGTAGAAACATCAAAGCCTGTACGCGATGCTGTTCGTGAGCAGCAGCTTCTGGTTAAGCTCATCAACAATGGTAAAGATAAATATAAGCTTGATGCGCAGTACATCACTAAACTGTTTCACACAATCATTGAAGATTCCGTTCTACTGCAACAGTCATACTTGCAAAATTTGGCGAATCCACAAAGCCGTAAGCCACTGGCTCGCGTTGCATTCTTAGGCTCTAAAGGCTCCTACTCTCATCTGGCGAGCCGTGAATATTTTAGCCGTAAGAATATGGAGTTGATTGAATTAAACTGTAATCACTTCAAAGAAGTAGCATCAACAGTAGAATCTGGCCATGCTGACTACGGTGTATTGCCTATTGAGAACACCAGCTCAGGGTCAATTAACGAAGTCTACGACCTACTACAACACACGACTCTTTACATCGTTGGTGAACTTTCTCAGCCTATTGAGCACTGCCTTGTTGCGAAAAGTGATATCCGTTTAGAAGACATCAAAACACTCTATTCACACCCACAGCCACATCAACAATGCAGTGAGTTTTTGAGTCGCTTAAAAGGCGTGAGTCTTGAATCTTGTGCAAGCACAGCAGATGCAATGAAGAAAGTAAAAGAACTGGATGGTGATGATGTTGCCGCTATTGGTAATGCGTCTAGTGGTAAGCTTTACGGCCTGCAGCCTATCCAAGGCAATATTGCAAACCAAACAGAGAACCATACTCGCTTCATCGTTGTAGCTCGCAAACCCGTTGAGGTTTCAACTCAAATTCCAGCTAAAACAACGTTGATTATGTCGACATCTCAAGAAGCTGGCTCCCTAGTGGAGACACTACTTATTTTGCAACGTCTAGGTATCAACATGACCAAGCTGGAATCTCGTCCTATCATGGGAAACCCTTGGGAAGAGATGTTCTATGTTGATTTAGAGGCGCACCTAGATTCAGATAACATGCAACAAGCGATAACTGAACTAACGGCCATTACCCGTCACCTGAAAGTACTGGGATGCTACCCAAGTGAAAACATTAAGGCGACTCAAGTTAAGTTGTCGTGAGCATGACGTGACTAGCATTTGGCCTATGATAGACCACTAAGTAAAATAACATCACTGCTAACGTAATAACGATTCGACCAAATGACGTACAAAAATATTTTGTTATATCTCAATTAGTTATTCGTTAGCAAGTTATTGTCAGCTATCAAACCTTTCTAGCTTCACCAAATCAACAGCTTCATTCACTCCATCTTCATTGATAAAACTTCCAACAATAAATCGAAAATCTAATTCCCTTCACAGGAACGCATCGAACTAAGTGCAATTAATAGCGAGCAAGCATTAAGTAACATAAAATCATCTGCTTAATTTATAAATAGTGTTGTCATTAACTATGAAGCTAAGTACTAAAATATTACTACTGATAACTCCTGTGATACTGATCAGTACCGCGGCTTCTAACTATATTATCTATTCAACGCAGAAAAGCAGCTTCATCAAACGCGAAGACAACGCACTTCAACTGAATATGGAAAAGTTAGCCGGGCATTTTCGACAGTCTCGCGCCTTCCTCAATAGCTACTCTTACACATTGACTCAAAGTGATATGGTTAAGCGGTACTTTTTCACCGAACAGAGTTTATCTCGCGATCTTGAATTGGTTAGTAATCTTCGAAAAGCCATACATGTATTGCAGGATGGTGATGAAAGTTATACTGGCTTAGCGATCCTCAATGGTGATCGAAAGCTCAATTACTACGCAGACAATAGCAATGATGTTAGAGCTCAGATTGACACTAAGATATTAGAATTTGTTGATCAACATTACCAAGAGACATTAGCAACATCGAGCACCAACTATATCCAAAACTCTCAAGGAGAAGGAATGTTGGTTCACTATGATATGCTAGGTAAAAAAGCCGTTGCTCCATCCACAAACAGCCCACTCAATGATGTTTTTTTTGTTGTAGTCTCGGTCTCTCTCGACAAATTTAATGCACTGAGAAAACAGATAGAGTTCGACTATCAAACAAGTCTGTTTTTCACACCTATCGCGGTTTCGATGGACAACAGTGTTACTCACTCAGTAAAGCTTGCACCAGAGCTTTACGCCACAGTAGACCCTGCACAGTTTCTATTAGAGAACAAACTCGACTCCATTTGGAACAAACTAAGTTTATCATTTGCACTTTCTGCCTTAGTTACCGTCATTTTATTGCTCATGCTTTTGTCACGCAGTGTTATTACTCCGATAACACGACTCGATAGACAGCTACAACAAGTAGAGAAAAAACAACGTAAGAATATTGAACGCTTGGGTACTCGTGATGAAATTGGTCGTCTATCGCAGCGTTTTTATGACATGTACCAAGAGTTAGATAATACCTATCAGCAAACTAAGCTTTTGGCTGAGAATGATCAATTAACACAAATAGCCAATAGGCATCAATTTCAAACCTTTGTTCAACAATCGCTACCAAAGCCTAGCTCAAATACCGAAACATGGGTTCTCTACTTTGACCTGGATAATTTCAAGTTTGTTAACGACAAATACGGACATCAAATTGGTGATTCAATATTGGTCTCTTTCGCCAAGCGTATTTCCGATATTTGTGCCCATTATCAAACAAAATACGACGCTCACTGTATGCCTGCTCGCCTCTCTGGAGACGAATTTGTCGTGTACATCAATGCTCCCACTCAGAGAGGAAATATCGCCCATAAGTTTTCGGACGATTTGCTGACACCACTTCAAAAAGGCTTTACCACCGAATCTGGAAGTTTTCCAATTACAGCCAGTATCGGCATTGCAACATACCCTAACGACGGTCACTCAATTGAGAAGTTAATCTCACATGCTGACACGGCGATGTACCAAGCCAAGCGTGCGGGGAAAAACCAATTTGCTGACTATTCAAGAGATTTAGACAAAGTAATTCAACGCCAAGCAAACATCGAGCGAGCACTCAGAGACAAGAACTTTGATGACGAATTTAGACTCGTCTATATGCCCTATATGGATTCAACCGGAGCCCATATTATTGGTGTTGAGGTTTTATTGCGCTGGGATTCGAAACAACTTGGTTTAGTTCCACCTGATGAATTCATTCCAATTGCTGAACAAACTGGATTGTTCGAACAAGTTGACCGTTGGGTAATTCAAAATGCATTCATGTCTTTTCATCGACTTCAGGCTCAATTTGATCACTCGGTACAGCTATCAATTAACTTATCTTCTGCAGGGATAGAAACGACGCACCTTGCTGACTTCATTAAAGAACATGCTGATATTAATCAAATTCCACCTAGCTTGATTGATTTCGAAATAACCGAAACATTTTACTCAGATTCACAAGGCTTTCCGTTGCTCAACCAACTCTCGCTAATGGGCTATCGATTAGCGATTGACGACTTTGGATCTGGATATACTTCGATCACTCAACTGGTGCAGTATCCGACTCAAAAAATCAAACTAGATAAAGTCTTTTTAGACACCTTAATTGAAACCGATAATCAGAACATAGTAAAACCGATTATCGGGCTATGCCATGCTCAAGGCAAAAAGGTCACAGCCGAAGGCATCGAAACCGAAAGCATGCATCACTGGTTGCAAGATGCGCAGTGCGATATGCTGCAAGGCTATTACTTCGGTAAACCGATGCCATTGGAAGAACTGAACGAATGGTATCGACTACACCAACTCAATTTAATCGACAACAAAAAGAATCCAATACATGAAATCCGTCGTCATTGCGTCGCTGAACCCAGCTAAAATAAACGCCGTTAAAAGTGCATTCCTTTCTGCTTTTCCTGATTCTGAATTCGAATTCAAAGGTATCAGCGTCCCTAGTGGAGTGTCCGATCAACCGATGAGCAATGATGAGACTTATCAAGGCGCTCTAAATCGCGTTAACAATGCAATCCAAGAACTGCCAAATGCAGATTTTCATGTTGGGTTAGAATCTGGAATTGAAGGCAACGTTACCTTTGCTTGGATGATAATTGAAGCAAATGGTCAACGTGGCGAGTCTCGCTCTGCAAGCTTAATGCTACCACCTGTTGTGCTTGATAAACTCCAGCATGCGAATGAATTAGGAGACGTAATGGATGAAGTCTTCGGAACGGATAACATAAAACAAAAGGGCGGCGCAATTGGCTTACTTACACACAATCAACTATCTCGAAGTTCTGTGTATCATCAAGCTTTGATCTTAGCGCTGATCCCATTTGTTAACCCAGAACACTTCCCTAGCTAGATTTCATTGAAAGCATTTTTATCAAACATTTAGATTCGATAGATAAAAAGTGAGTGAGTCAGAAACAAAAAACGCTAACTTGTGGTTAGCGTTTTTATCGAATTCTTAAAGTGTGCTGTTTTAAGGGCTTACTTGAGTAGCAACCCCGAAATAGCGGCTTTCTCTTGTTCTGATTTAGCTTTTAGTTCGTTTGAACCGCGCGTGATAGTCGCCACACCCACTCCTAACATTTGACTCACCTGTCTCTGTGACATTTCACCTTTCATGAGTTCACAAAGGATATTCACTCGAGCAACCAAAGCATCTCGCTCATCAGATGTCATCATCATGGTCAACAACAGCTCATGCTGATCTTTTTCAGCCGCTGTTTTTACCAAATCCATTAGTTGTTGCCAATTATCATATTCAGGTTGTGATGCCATATATCTACACTTACTTTTAAATTTTGGCTTGAAGTAGCCGCTTAACGATTGAAAGCGTTTAACACTTTATACCGAAACACTAACTTTGATCCAATGCAAAAAAGCAGTAAGTGGAAATGGTTCGAACTCACTGCCTTTTATATTACTCAGCTTTAAACAAAAAGCATCGAGCCACTAATATTTAGTGGCTAGTTCATTAGGGGCCAAAAACGCGCCTTTCTCACCTAGAATATCTCGATAATACGTCTCGAACATCAAGATATTCTGAACGTAACCGCGCGTCTCTTTGAATGGAATCATTTCAATAAAGGCATACGCATCTAACTTTTCATCACTACGTGAACGCCACTGTTTTACTCTGCTAGGCCCTGCGTTGTAAGCGGCAAAAGCAAAAATACGGTTGTTGTCATATTGAGCAAGCAAACCATCTAAATAGTGGCTACCAATCTCAATATTCTTGCTGACATTATAAAGGTCGTCGCTTCCCTGATACTTAATTTGATGCTTTTTAGCTGTGTATTGAGCTGTCTTCGGCATGATTTGCATGATGCCACGTGCGCCAACAGGAGAGCGAGCTTCTGAATCCATCGCGCTTTCTTGTCTCGCTAAAGACATCAAAGTGATTGGGTCAATATCGTGTTTTTCGGCATAGAAGTTGAACCACCACTTGTGCGCAACTGGGAAACGTAAAGTAATATTGTCCCACATCTTCGCTGATATACTGGCCGTGACCGTTAGATGATTCCAACGCTTTGTCGCCGCATGAGCCGCAAGCATCGATTTTTGGTCTTTGTCTGCATTGGCTAATAACCAACGCCACTCACTCTTAGCTGCCGCAATTTTATCGCGCTCAATCAGCTCACCAATACGAGTCAATGATGTGTTAAAAGGTTTCACTGTTTCAGCATTGTATTTCAACGTGGATGTTGGGTACTGGATAGGCTCATCTAACTGTTTAGCTGCCGCTACACTGTAAAAGTTACGCTGCCCCATAATATCGGATAGTCTCTTGTTACCTTGAGCGCTATCCCCCGTCGCTATTTCAGCTCGACCCTGCCAATACTGCCAGCGAAGCGAAGCCTGATGCTTATCATCTAAGCGCGCTATCCACTCTTTCAAGCCAGTCCAATCTGCATGTTGGATAGCTAAGCGAGCACGTCGCTCCAGCAAGACCTGTTTCGATGAGCTCGCGAGCATTTTGTCTCGCCACGCCATCAACTCTTCAGAGTCGGTATTGATCAAGCGGAACGTTAGGTAGTCCGCTAACTCTTGGGATTTTTCTTTCGAAAACTTTTGAGCTTTCACAACATCATCAAAAACCTCTTGAGCGCTGCTTGCTGACTTCCTTGCCAGTTTCTCAAAACCAAACTCGGTTTGAGCTTGGTAAAATTCATTCGCAGGGTGCTTCTTGGCAAACGCGAGAACATCTTCAGGCTTGTTGAACAACGCCTTCATCTGCTTGGCTTGAGCAATTGCCTCATCATAATCTAATTGTTTAATTAGATAAGTCATCAACTTACCGTTACGGCCTTCAAACGCCAACAACATCCTTTCTAGTATCAACTCATCGGTTCTTAAGCCAGCTTTATCCCACTCTTCAAAAAGCGGGTCACATGCGTCATCAACACCACTGCCGCTTAACCAAAGTTGCTTCGCACCTTTAAACGCGATTTCTTGATTACCTTGCTCATAATGAGCTCGGTAATAGATACATTGGTATTTTTCGCCAGTCGGCTCTTGGGTTTGAAATTCCAATATCGCTTGCCACTGCTTTTGAGAGGCTAGTGAATCCAGATAAGGTGCGCGCATACGATTCGAAAATGGCAGGGCTTTGTTTTCTTCTATAAAAGTATCCACTTCAGCAGGTGTACGATCGCCTAAGCCAATAAGAAAGGCGCGATAATCTGTGTATGGAGTTAAAGGGTATGTTTGAATTTTATTACGTAGCGCCGAGTAAGCTTTTAGGTCTCGGTTGTCTAAAGCCTCTTGCGCTCTGTCATAAACATCACGCTGCATTTCAAGCTCAGAGGCAGTGCTAGCCATAACCGTCGGAGCCAGTGAAAATGAAGACAAAATTGCTGCTGCAGCCACAGCAACCTTCGTATTACCAATGCGGAAAAACATTCGCTCTTTCCTTAGTGCGTGTATGAATACGTGAAGTCTATTTACGCCCGACATCACATCAAATGTAAAGGTTTTGAGTGTAAATATTATTAATATTTAACACTTCGCCTCAGAAGCCTATTAAATAAGGCTTTACTGATTATTGTGACAATAACTGGTAAGAATTTATCCAAGATTGGCTTTTCTACCCAAGGAGTAACATCTTTGGGGATATTGGTATAAAATAGCAGACAATTTTGAACAATAAATTAGGATCGATCGGCAATGGCTGAATACGTATATACCATGTCTCGGGTGAGCAAAACTGTTCCACCTAAGCGTCAAATTCTTAAAGACATTTCTCTTAGCTTTTTTCCTGGCGCTAAAATCGGTGTTTTGGGTCTAAATGGTTCAGGTAAATCTACCCTACTACGTATCATGGCTGGTATTGATACTGATATTGATGGTGAAGCTCGTGCACAACAAGGCCTTAAAGTCGGTTACCTACCGCAAGAACCTGTACTAGACGAATCAAAAACCGTGCGTGAAATCGTAGAAGAAGCGGTTTCTGATGTTGCAGACGCGCTTAAGCGTATCGATGCAGTTTACGCAGCTTACGCAGAACCAGATGCAGATTTTGATGCTCTTGCTAAAGAACAAGGCGAGCTTGAAGCACTGATCCAAGCAAAAGATGGTCACAACCTAGAAACAGCTCTAGAGCGCGCTGCTGACGCACTTCGTCTTCCTGAATGGGATGCGAAAATCGAATTTCTATCAGGTGGTGAGCGTCGTCGTGTTGCGATATGTCGTCTACTTCTTGAAAAACCAGACATGCTGCTACTTGATGAACCAACCAACCACTTGGATGCAGAATCAGTAGCATGGCTTGAGCACTTCCTTGTTGATTACAGCGGTACTGTTGTGGCAATTACCCACGACCGTTACTTCCTAGACAACGCTGCTGGCTGGATTCTAGAACTTGACCGTGGTGAAGGTATCCCATGGGAAGGTAACTACACATCTTGGCTAGAGCAGAAAGATGAGCGTTTGAAGCAAGAAAAAGCAGGCGAAAGCGCACGCCAAAAAACGATTGAGAAAGAACTTGAATGGGTTCGTCAAAACCCTAAAGGTCGTCAAGCGAAGTCTAAAGCTCGTATGGCTCGTTTTGAAGAAATGACGACTGGCCAATACCAGAAGCGTAACGAAACCAACGAACTGTTCATCCCACCGGGTGAGCGTTTAGGTGACAAGGTACTTGAAGTTAAGAACCTAACTAAGTCATTTGGTGATCGCGTTCTTATCGATGATCTATCATTCAGCATGCCTAAAGGCGCTATCGTTGGTATCGTTGGTGCCAACGGTGCAGGTAAATCAACACTGTTTAAGATGCTAAGTGGTGCTGAACAGCCAGATTCAGGGACAGTTGAACTTGGCGAAACGGTTAAACTTGCTTCTGTTGATCAGTTCCGTGACAGCATGGACGATACAAAAACAGTATTCCAAGAGATCTCTGAAGGCGCTGATATCATTAAGATCAACAACTTCGAAATCCCTGCACGTGCATACTGCTCTCGCTTCAACTTCAAAGGCAACGACCAACAGAAAATCATCGGTCAGCTTTCTGGTGGTGAACGTAACCGTGTTCACCTAGCTAAACTGCTAAAAGCGGGCGGTAACGTACTGTTACTCGATGAACCAACCAATGACCTTGATGTCGAAACTCTACGTGCACTTGAAGAAGCACTGCTTGAGTTTCCTGGCTGTGCAATGGTTATCTCGCATGACCGTTGGTTCCTTGACCGTATTGCGACCCATATCTTAGACTACCGTGATGAAGGTCAAGTTAACTTCTACGAAGGTAACTATACTGAGTACACTGAGTGGTTGAAGAAAACTCTGGGCGCACAGGCAGCAGAACCGCACCGTATCAAGTACAAGCGTATCGCTAAGTAAATTCGCTTGCATTTTGAACAAAGGCCGCAATAATAGCGGCCTTTGATATATCTAGCTTACACGTTACGCATCGATATAGAGAGATGAATTATGATTGAAAGACGTCAGTTTTCACGAGTTGTTTATCAAGTGCCAACTGAATTATCACAAGGACCAGTAAATGTGTCCGGTTCGGTACAAGACTTATCTCTTCATGGTTTACTCATTCAGTGCGATGACTTTCAGCAACTCAGCCATGATATTCCTGTTCAAGTCAGCTTTACGCTCGCAAACAGTGATATCAATATTCAGTTAGAAGCAACGATAGTCTCTACCATCAATACCTCAATGCGTTTACGCATAGAGCATTTAGATATTGATAGTATCAGCCACCTTAAGCGTCTTATAGAACTTAACGTTGGTGACGATGAACTGCTTTATAGAGAGATTGAGCACCTTACCGATTTGGGTAAAGAATAATATCTCCATAATCCTTTTTCTATTAGAAGCATTTAGTTAATACAGAACCATGTCTAAAAAAATTGCTATTACGATCCCCTCAAGCCAAGGGGAACAAACGTTTTACTTCGGCCGAAAAGCCGTGCTCTTATGCACCACTGCTCTTTTCTCTGTTCCAGCCTTGATCGGCGGAGCAACCTACATGCACTTTGAAAGTCAGCAAGAGCTGGCATCACAAGCTGGTGATGCACAGCAGTTGATCGAAACGCTGATTGTTGAAAAAGAGCAAACTGAGTTTCTTTACGCTGAACAGGTAGAAACAAACCACTCGCTGTCACAAACATTGACTGAGAAAGAAGGTGCGATTCAATTACTTGGTAAGCGTGTTTTCGATGTTGAATCCGTGCTTGGCCTTGCCGATGAAGAACTGCTTACAGACGATGTCTCTTTAGAAGATCGCATTGATGCTGCTGCGATAGATTCAGCAGTAAGAGCGACAATGTTCCGTTTGATTCCAAACGACAGTCCAATGACTTATCAACGAATCTCTTCGTCTTATGGTCGTCGCACAAACCCTATTTCAGGTAAGCGCCATAACCATACCGGTATCGATTTAACGTGTAAGCGAGGTGAAGAGATCCTAGCACCTGCTGATGGTGTCATTGAAACCGTTCGTCCAAGTAACAAAGGGTTTGGTAACTTCCTAACCATGCGTCACTCATTTGGCTTCATGAGCTCTTACGCACACCTTCAGAAATTCAAAGTACGCAGCGGTCAATTCGTCAGTAAAGGCGACGTAATTGCGAATTGTGGTAACTCAGGTAACTCTACCGGACCACACTTGCATTATGAGGTACGTTTCCTTGGCCGTTCATTGAACCCTCAATACTTGATGGATTGGACACCAGAGAACTTCAACTACGTGTTTGAAAAAGAAAAGAAAGTTAAGTGGGGCCCACTGGTTCAGTTGATTGATAATGTGGTTCGCTTGCAGATCAACCTAACGAACGTGCCTTACATTAGCTCGACCATAGACACTGTATCGAGTGAAGATAACAAAAAACCAATCACGACTAATTAGTTGTTAGTGGCTAACTATTTGTTAATGACTAAGACCTGTTGGTTTGGCCTATGATGATCTAATTGCTTTTAGCCTACAGTAGGCCAACTACTTTTAGTTCTGAATTAGATAAAAAAAGAGCGACCATCAGGTCGCTCTTTTTTATGATTTCAAATCAGTATTAGCCACGATGAATCGAGTCATGTGCTTGTTTTAACAGACTTTGGCTCTCTTGTAAGAATTGTTGTGAGTAATCACCAAACCAATCGCTCACTTGGTTAAAGCTATCAACAAATTTAGCTTTATCTTTGCCATCTAAGATTTCTAATGCTTCGCCGAAACAGCTATGGAAACGTCGAATCATCTCAATATTCTCATCCGAAGAAAGAATAATATCACCATACAAGTTCGGGTCTTGAGCAAACAGACGGCCAACCATCGCAATCTCAAGTCGGTAGATTGGCGAGCTTAGCTTCAGAAGCTGATCAATATTCGGGTTCTCTTTACTTAGGTGCAAGCCGTAAGCAAAAGAGGTGAAATGGCGTAGTGCTTGAATCAGAGTCATACCGTGATCGTGTTCAGCTGCATCCATCTGGCAAAGGCTCGCACCCCAAATACCAAATTGATTCAATAGCCATTGGTAGCTTTCAGAGTCGCGACCATCACTGTAAACAATAACCTGCTTAGCAAGGCTTGGCACATCAGGACCAAACATTGGGTGCAATCCAACAACTGGGCCTTGGTGCATGTTCATCATGGCCTGCAGAGGCTTTGATTTAATCGACGTCAAATCACAAAGAATACAATCGCTTGGCAGATTACCTAGCTTCGCAATCACACCTTCAGTTAGGTGAATTGGAACCGTAACAACCACAAGTCCGGCATTATCTAAAATCTCATCGGCTTTATCCCAATCTTGGCTGCCAAGGATTTTCACTTCATAACCAGAAAGCTTGAACATACGGCCAAACAGACCACCAAGTTGACCATTACCACCAACGATAACCACTGAACGTAACTCTGGGTTAAGACACTTAAAACCAGAATCCTTTTCACTAGCGTAAGACTCACGCATCGTACGACGCAAAATATCTTCGATTAACTGCGGTGGAACCCCTATTTTCTCGGCTTCTTGACGACGAGACGCCAGCATCGCAGCTTCGCGCTCTGGTACATAAATAGGTAAACCATGTTCACTTTTTACTTCGCCCACTTTCTCTACTAGAGCGAGACGTTGAGCCAGTAAATCCAACATTTGTTTATCGACAACATCGATTTGGTCGCGTAATTCGTTCAGTTCAACGGCCATTTTATTCCTTACTAAATCTATAAACCCGTACTAATCTATAAGCCCACCTGGCGCAGATTTGTTAGCAACAGATCTTAAAATGCCCCATTAGATGAGGCACTTAAATTTTAAACTCTGACTAACCTTTCAAGCGGTTCTCTAAGAACGGGACTAATTCCGTATGTGCACGCTTCAATAGTGCCTCAGTTGAATCCCAATTGATACACGCGTCGGTAATAGAAACACCGTATTTCATCTCATTGAGAGGTATATCCGAGGATTGATTTCCTTCGTTAATATGGCTCTCAATCATCAAGCCGATAATCGACTTGTTGCCTTCGCGAATTTGATGAATCACATCTTCAGCCACCAGTGGTTGACGACGGAAGTCTTTACGAGAGTTTGCATGGCTACAATCAACCATCAATGCCGCCTCTAATCCAGACTTACCAAGCTCTTGCTCACATTCATGTACTGACACTGAATCGTAGTTAGTCTGCTTGCCGCCACGTAAAATTACGTGACCATTTGGATTACCTTGCGTTGTTAATAACGCAACTTGACCTTCGCGGCTGATACCCATGAAACGGTGGCTCGAAGAAGCCGCCTGCATTGCATTGATTGCAGTGCCTAAATTACCGTCAGTGCCATTCTTAAAACCGATTGGCATTGAAAGGCCACTTGCCATTTCACGGTGAGTTTGAGATTCAGTAGTTCGTGCGCCAATCGCAGCCCAGCTGAAGGTATCTGCTAGGTATTGTGGACTAATTGGGTCTAGTGCTTCTGTCGCTAGTGGAATTTCCATCTCAGCTAGCTCAACTAAAAGCTCACGACCAACATGCAGACCATGCTCAATATCGAACGTACCATCTAGATGTGGGTCATTGATCAAGCCTTTCCAACCCACAGTAGTACGAGGCTTTTCAAAGTAAACACGCATAACAATATACAGTTGATCGCTAAGTTGCTCAGATAAGGCTTTTAGACGTTTCGCGTACTCTTTCGCCGCCTCAATATCATGGATAGAGCATGGGCCACATACTACAAGCATGCGATGATCTTTCTTGTGAATGATGTTTGCGATAGTTTGACGAGACTCTTGAATGAAACGACGAGCATTATCACTCAAAGGCAGTTTTGCTTTTAACTCTTCAGGAGTAATCAGTACCTGTTCGTCGATGATATTGACATTGCTTAATTCACTTTTCTGCATAACTCAACCTGTATATTTATTTTTACACCCAACATTTCCATTTGGGCTAACAATCTTTAAAAACACAATAACAGCTACAAAAACGATTGCAAGTGTAAACAATAAAAAACATTTGATGTAAATTATAATTTACACTTACTATTTGACTCGTTAGAAGATACATAGCGGCCAAAACCACACCCTATACATACAAAAAAGGCGATATTTCTCATATCGCCTTCTTCAAACTTATAGAGTGTTTATTTATCACCCAGCGTTTAAAATTCGCTTAACTTGCTCTGAGGCCTCTTTCCACCGACTATCCGAGTGAAGCGTCGATAAATCGAAGCTGTGTTTTTTAAGCAATGAGTTAGCTAAAGGCACCTCTTGAATCGTTAAGTTGTCCAGAGCCTCTATTTGTGCATCTCGTTTATTACACATCAGCACCATGTCACAGCCCGCACTTAAGGCCGCTTTCGCTCTGTCTGCCGGCCCCCCCATAATGGCAGCTCCTTCCATTGTTAAGTCATCAGAGAATACCAAGCCTTTGAATCCAAGCTGCTGCTTCAATACTTTCTGCAACCAATACTCAGAGCCACTCGCTGGCTGATCATCATAGTGAGAAAAAACCACATGTGCAGGCATCATCGCATCTAATATTCCAGCTTCAATTTGAGCCTTGAAAATGGCCATATCAGTTTCAAAGATGTCGTTTCTAGGATCATAAGGCGTTTCAAGGTGTGAGTCAGCAATCACGCCGCCGTGTCCTGGAAAGTGCTTCCCTGTCGTCGCCATGCCAACCGATTTCATGCCATTAATAAAAGCACTACTGTGGCGAACGATGGTATCAATATCTTCACCAAACGCTCGGCTACCAATCGCTTTACACTCGTGACCTTTATCTAATACAGGCGCAAAGCTCAGATCGATATCATGGGCAATCAATTCCGCAGCCATCAACCAACCAGCTTGTTCTGCTAACTGCTCACCATTATTCTTAGTCGCGAATTCTTGAGCGGCAGGGATAATTGAAAAGCCGTCGCGAAAGCGTTGAACTCGACCACCTTCTTGGTCAACACCAATCAAAATAGGACGTTTCGCTACCTTGCGGATCTCTTTAGTTAACGCCGACAACTGTTTGCTATCGTGGTAGTTTCGAGTAAATAAGATGAGACCACCAACGGTTGGATGCTCTAAAATTTCTCTGTCTTCAGCTGTCAGTTCGTAGCCTGCAACATCAACCCACAACGGTCCCATATTTATTCCTTATTAAACCTAATTTCATAAACTTCCCGAGATTATTCTCTTTAAATTTGCTTTACAATGTTTTTAAAACAATCTGTGGAAGACTTTAAGAATGCAGGGTAAGAGCTTAGGAATGGATCATAAAGAACTGTATATCGGTGTGATGTCGGGGACGAGTATGGACGGTGTTGATACTGCGTTAGTCTCGATTGAAGACGATAGCATTACATTGCTTGCTCATGATGAGTTCCCGATGCCTGATGACCTCAAAGCGCGTCTGCTTGAAGTCTGTATTGGTCAGAAAACCGATTTGATTGCCATTGGCGAACTCGACCACCAGCTTGGTCATCTATTTGCTGATGCGGTTCTACAACTTCTCAACAAGTCAGATACGCCTGCATCATCCGTGACTGCGATTGGTAACCATGGCCAAACAGTATTCCATCAGCCAACCGGTGATTCGCCATTTACCATGCAGCTGGGTGATGCCAATATCATTGCCGCTAAAACACAGATTCAAACAGTCGCTGATTTTCGACGTAAAGACATGGCGCTTGGCGGGCAAGGGGCACCGTTAGTACCGGCTTTCCACCACACTATTTTTCACCCGCAAGACAGCTCGGTTGTGGTGTTGAATATTGGTGGTATCTCGAACATTTCAGTATTGCGCCCTAATCATCCTACGCTTGGCTATGATACTGGCCCGGGCAATATGTTAATGGACGCTTGGGTAGATAAACACATCGGTAAGAAATTTGACCGTGATGCGCAGTTCGCACTAAAAGGCCAACTTAATCAAGCCTTGCTCGAACAGCTTCTAAGTGAGTCTTATCTATCTCAAAAACCACCGAAAAGCACTGGCAGAGAGCTGTTTAATCTACCGTGGCTAGAGCAACAATTAACAGAATTTAAAGATCTTGCAGCAGAAGATGTTCAGCGCACGCTTTGTGAATACACCGCATTGACGATAGCCAATGAAGTAGAGACTTATCGCTTGGGTAGCCAAGCTGCACTGTATGTGTGTGGCGGTGGTACACGAAATCCATTGTTGATGAAGAGACTGTCTGGACTGCTTACAAGTTGGGAGGTTGAGTCGACAACCAGTAAAGGTGTTGATGCTGATTACATGGAAGCGATGGCCTTTGCGTGGCTTGCTCAACGTCATGTTCATCAACTGCCAAGCAATTTACCAGAAGTGACTGGCGCAAGCAGAGCGGCCTCTCTAGGCGTTCTATATCGTGCTGACTAAACAAATCTAGAACCATCATTTTAGAATCACCATTTAAGGATCATTATGAGTAACGACGCTCTCATATCAGCGCTCTCGCACCTCGTTTCGGAGGGGAGAAACCCTGACACTATGGATATTGATCTGCTCACCTCTCTCGAAGTGGTTGAAAAGATTAACCAACAAGACAAACAGGTACCACTGGCGATCGAGGCGGAACTGCCACAGATCGCGAAAGCGGTTGATAAGATCGCTTACGCCTTTCAAAACGGTGGCCGACTGATTTATATGGGCGCAGGCACCAGTGGTCGATTAGGTGTGTTAGACGCATCAGAATGCCCACCGACTTTCGGCGTTTCAGACAAAATGGTTATCGGCCTAATTGCAGGCGGACCAGAAGCAATTTTGAAAGCCAAAGAGGGAGCAGAAGATTCACTGACTCTCGGAATTGAAGATCTCAAAGCGATTCAGTTTTCAGAAAATGATGTTGTGGTTGGCATAGCAGCCAGTGGTCGCACTCCTTACGTAATAGGTGCACTCAACTATGCCAATCAGCTTGGCGCGGTTACAGTTGCGCTGTCTTGTAACCCAGGTTCTCCAATTGCTGAGATTGCTCAAATCGCAATTAGCCCAGTGGTTGGCCCAGAAGCCTTAACGGGATCAACACGACTGAAGTCAGGTACGGCACAAAAGCTAGTACTTAATATGCTAACGACTGCCAGCATGATTCGTATCGGTAAAAGCTACCAAAATCTGATGGTCGACGTAAAAGCGACCAATGAAAAGTTGGTTGCCCGCGCTGCTCGTATCGTTATCCAAGCAACGGAGTGTGATAAAGCACTGGCAGTATCGACACTTAAAACGACTGATTACGATGTGAAGTTATCTATTTTGATAATTCTAACAGGGCTAGATTTAGAGTTAGCCAAGGCTCAACTTGATAAGCAAAATGGCTTCTTGAGAAAAGCCGTCGAGAATAATCAATAATCGGCTTATGCGGTTGAGAGTTACTCTCGCTACATATAAAAAGACCAGCACACATAAAGTACCGGTCTTTTTATATCTAATTTTCTATTGCTAGCTTGGGCTTAATAGTCGTTTGAGAACTCATCCCAGCCGCGTTGCCATTCCATACGGAAACGTTGAGCGTCTTCCGTACCAGAACACACACCTTCATATACCTGACCAGATAAACCAATCTGATAAGCATGGTTCGGATTGCAATATTCAGTAACGCCTAGGTGGTAACCTTCTGTGTAACTGGCTTGATCAACAGCACCAAGCGCGGTCATATCTGAATACGAACGCTGAGTGTGGCCTTTGATGCCATCACGGTAGCCGATCTCTTGCCAATTGCCTTCAGCGGCTAAATCTTGAACATTAGCGCTGCATCCTGCAAGGCTAAATGCCACAGTGAATAGTGCGATTATTTTTTTCATTTCAATCCTTTATTTTTACAGAGCCACTTCCTGACGAAGCATTGCTTTGTTTGTGATTCTCCGCTGAACACCAGTCGATGTCCACTCATTGTCTAATCTTCGCCACTTTCGTCCAATAACAAACCATTCAATCAGTCATAGCACCACTAAATTTGCTATTCGACCACTCACTCAGGAAGCGGAAGTTTATTCTCTTCGACTTCTTTAATATACACCCTGACTTAATTAATACATTCAGGGATAACAAATTATGATGTGGTTTCTTACCTGTGTTGCAGCACTCATTGGTGGCTACTTTATTTACGGTGCCTTTATTGAGAAAATTTTCGGTATCAATGAAAAGCGTCAAACACCAGCTCATACTAAGCAAGATGGCGTGGACTACGTTCCAATGTCGACGCCAAAGGTTTACCTAGTTCAACTGCTTAACATCGCGGGTGTCGGTCCAATCTTCGGCCCTATCATGGGTGCCCTTTACGGTCCAGCTGCAATGCTTTGGATCGTGCTAGGTTGCATCTTCGCAGGTGCAGTACACGACTACTTCTCAGGTATGTTATCTATCCGCAATGGTGGCGCTTCGGTTCCAACGATCACGGGACGTTACCTAGGCAATGGCGCAAAACACTTTATGAACATCTTTGCCATTGTTCTACTGCTTCTTGTTGGTGTGGTTTTCGTTTCTGCTCCTGCAGGCATGATCACTAACCTAGTGAACGACCAAACTGATTTCGTAATGTCTACAAGCACTATGGTTGTTATCATCTTTGCTTACTACATCATCGCAACGATTGTCCCTGTCGATAAAATCATTGGTCGCTTCTACCCACTATTCGGCGCACTGCTTATCTTCATGTCTGTAGGCCTAATCACTGCGATTGGTTTATCTGACGAGCACCAAATCATGGGTGGCTTCGAGATGAAAGACATGTTCACCAACATGAACCCGAATGACCTACCACTTTGGCCTGCTCTATTCATCACTATCGCTTGTGGTGCTATTTCTGGCTTCCACGCAACTCAGTCTCCTTTGATGGCGCGTTGTATGGAAAACGAGAAGAACGGTCGCTTCGTATTCTACGGTGCAATGATTGGTGAAGGCATCATCGCTCTAATTTGGTGTGCACTTGCTCTGTCATTCTTCGGTTCAGTTGAGTCTCTATCTGATGCTATTGCAAACGGCGGCCCAGGTAACGTGGTATACAGCGCTTCATTTGGTCTATTGGGTGTGTTCGGCGGTATCCTTGCTTTCCTTGGCGTGGTTATCCTACCTATCACTTCGGGTGACACTGCATTCCGTTCAAGCCGTCTTATCCTTGCTGAATACTTCAACATGGAACAGAAAACTCTGCGTAACCGCCTACTAATGGCTCTACCATTGTTCGTTCTTGGTGGCATCCTGACTCAAGTAGATTTCGGTATCATCTGGCGCTACTTCGGTTTTGCTAACCAATCAACGGCAGTAATGATGTTGTGGACAGCTTCAGCTTACCTACTTCGTCACAACAAACTGCACTGGGTAACAACGGTTCCAGCTATCTTCATGACGTCTGTATGTATCACATTCATCCTCAACAACAGCCAACTAGGCTTTGGTCTACCAATGCAGCTTTCAACCATCATCGGTGTGGTGAGTGCATTCGGTGTTGCGGCTTACGTTATCAAAATCTCGAAAGGCAAAGGCGATATCGATCTTACTGATGAACAAGAAGAGAAAGAAGCAAAGGGCGTGACTAAAACCGCCTAGTTCTTGAAAGCTCTTTTAAGAAGAGACAAGTCTTCATAGAAAGACAAAAGAACAAGCCAAACACACTTCGCTTGCTCCCGTAATCACTCGCTGATTCGTGGAAAATAAGACTAAAGCCCATCCACCGTGATGGGCTTTACTGTATCTCAACTTAGTTCAATCAACATTAGTACATCAACTTGGATACTTCAGCTTTCTGAAGCAATAACCAAGCAATATAACCAACGAAAACACAAGCGAAGCTACCGTTACTACGCAATGAGCTTTACACTTAACACGCGTCTCAATAGGTGAAAATATGGAACTCATTCTCTCTCTGCTGCAACAAACCTGTGTCTACTTAGTGATTGCTTATATGCTAAGTAAAACTCCACTGATTCTGCCTTTGTTGAGCATATCTTCACGCTTAAGCCATAAAGTCAGCTGTTATGTTCTGTTTTCTCTGTTCTGTATTATGGGCACCTATTTCGGCTTACAGATTAATGACGCGATAGCCAATACGCGTGCAATGGGTGCGGTTATGGGCGGCCTGTTTGGCGGCCCTGTGGTTGGTTTTGCGGTCGGCTTTACTGGCGGTATCCATCGTTACTCTTTGGGTGGATTCACCGATCTAGCTTGTGCTATCTCCACTACGGCAGAAGGCTTAATTGGTGGCCTATTACACGTTTACTTAGTCAGAAAAAACAAAGCCAGCCAGTTGTTTAATCCGATGGTGGTTTTCTCGATAACCCTGTTTGCAGAGATTATTCAGATGCTGATTCTGCTTGCTGTCGCGAAACCATTTGAGCAATCCTATGCTCTGGTTTCCGATATTGCGGCGCCAATGATCATTGCTAACTCAGTCGGTGCTGCGCTGTTTATGAGTATCATCCAAGACCGTAAAACCATCTTCGAAAAATACTCAGCGACCTTCTCACGTCGCGCATTAACCATCGCCGAACGTTCGGTAGGTATTCTGCATGGTGGGTTTAATTCCGATAACGCACAAAAAATCGTACGTATCGTTTATGAAGAGACCAATGTTGGGGCGGTCGCGATTACCGACCGAGAAAAAATTCTCGCGTTCGTCGGCATTGGTGATGAACACCATATTCCCAATACGCCGATTTCATCACAAAGCACACTCACTTCGATGGAACAGAACGACATTATCTACCTTGATGGCAAAGAGAATCCATACCAATGCTCACTGTCGCAGGATTGTAAATTAGGCTCTGCCCTAATTATCCCACTGCGCGCGGGTAACGAGGTCGTCGGCACCATCAAACTGTATGAGCCAAAACTAAAACTATTCTCGACTATCAACATGTCGATGGGTGAAGGTATCGCTCAACTCTTGTCGAGCCAAATCCTGTTTAGTAACTATCAGCAACAGCAAACGCTACTTACCCAAGCAGAAATAAAACTGCTGCACGCTCAAGTGAATCCACACTTCTTGTTCAATGCGCTTAACACCATCAGCGCAGTGACACGTCGCGACCCAGATAAAGCTCGGGAGTTGATTCAGCATCTGTCCCACTTCTTTAGAAGTAACCTAAAGCAGAACATCAACACCGTAAAGCTCAAAGATGAACTTGCACACGTCAACGCTTACCTGACCATAGAAAAAGCACGCTTTACCGACCGACTGGAAGTGGAATGGAATATCGATCCGCAACTGTATGAGTCACAGCTACCAAGCTTTACCTTGCAGCCATTAGTTGAAAACGCGATAAAACATGGGATTTCCAATATGCTCGAAGGTGGTCAAGTTAAGATTTACAGCGAGGCTTTCAAAGGTGGCTTCAAGTTGGTTGTTGAGGATAATGCCGGGACTTATCAAAAGCCGTCACCAGACCATGTCGGTTTAGGAATGGAAATTGTTGATAAACGACTCACTAATTTCTTTGGACAAGATTCAGCGCTAAAAATAGAATCTCAACCACAGCAATTTACTCGAATGAGCTTTATCATACCTAAATTAAAATAATGATATTTGCGAAGACGAATAGCTCCGAGTAGACATATTTAAAGCTAACATTTAAAAGCATAACGTGAATAAAACAGGGATGAAATCAAGATGAAGATTGTAGGATGTTAAAGGCATTAGTTGTCGATGATGAGCTATTTGCTCGCGAAGAACTGATTGAACTACTAACCGAAACCGGAGAAGTGGAAGTCATCGGCCAAGCGAGCAACGCGATAGAAGGGCTTAAGCAGATTAACCTTCTCAAGCCAGATGTGGTGTACTTGGATATTCAAATGCCTCAGGTTACCGGGATCGAACTGCTGAGTATGCTTGACCCAGACACAATGCCTTACGTGGTATTCGTTACCGCCTACGACCAATATGCTATTCAAGCCTTTGAAGATAACGCTTTTGATTACCTACTTAAGCCAGTCGAGCCTTGTCGATTAAACAAGAGCGTTTGTCGCCTAAATAAGGTCATAAAACAAAATCAGAAAGCACCAGACCAGAACATCTCAGCGATTGCTCCCTGTCATTTAGAGCAGATTCCATGTATTGGACATAACCGTATTGTGATAATGGCAAGTCAAACGGTCGAGTGCGCGTATTCCGATATCAGCGGTGTCCACGTACGTAGCTCATCGCAAACCGCAACCTCACAGTTAACACTAAAAATCCTCGAAGAAAAAACCGACTTGATCCGCTGTCACCGACAGTATTTGATCAACATAAAATCGATCCAAGAAATCAAATTATTAGAAAATGGATTAGCAGAGATCATTACCCTGACCGGCTTTGAAGTACCTGTCAGTCGTCGTTATCTCAAGACGTTAAAAGAGCAACTCGGTCTCCAGTAACCCGTTAGAAGTTCGACGCCCTGTTCCAAAGCACGATCAAAAAAGCTAACGTATCACGTTGGCTTCCTGCTGTTTACAAATCAATAGTGTTTGCAAATCGCTAGTGTTTACGAATCGTCTTGTTACGAATCACTAGAGTTCAGTCGACTTGCTTAATCTGTAGCTCTTTGGGTACTTCGAAGAACATGTTCTCTTCGCGACCTTGAATCTCTTCAACCTCGGTAGCACCCAACTCACGAATCCGATCTAAGATCTGGTTTACTAGCTCTTCAGGAGCAGAGGCTCCGGCTGTTACACCTATTTTCTTTTTCCCTTCAACCCATTCAGTTTGAATGTCTTCAGGGCAGTCTGTTAGATAACCTGGCGTGCCTAGCTTCTCAGCCAGCTCTTTTAAACGAGTTGAGTTCGATGAGTTCTTAGAACCAACGACAATTACAACGTCTACATCGTTTGCCATTTCACGAATTGCGTCTTGACGGTTTTGAGTCGCGTAGCAGATATCGTCCTTACGTGGACCTTGGATCTCAGGGAACACGCGACGTAGCTCTTCAATCACATCTGCTGTTTCATCAACTGATAGCGTTGTTTGGCTAACGTAGTGCAGGTTACTCGGGTCGTTCACTACTAGGTTCTGTACGTCTTCTGGCCTTTCAACCAAGTACATACCACCGGTTTGGCTAGCGTATTGACCCATGGTGCCTTCCACTTCAGGGTGGCCCGCGTGACCAATCAGTACCACTTCCATATGTTTGCGGCTCGCACGAGCAACCTCCATATGAACTTTAGTCACCAAAGGACACGTCGCATCAAATACCGTTAACTCACGCTCTTTCGCTTCTTTACGAACCGCTTGAGAAACACCGTGAGCCGAGAATATCACGATGTTGTCGTCTGGCACTTCACTCAGTTCTTCGACAAAAATAGCACCACGCTGCTTGAGCCCCTCAACAACAAAGCGGTTATGTACCACTTCATGGCGAACATAAATCGGTGGCTGATACATTTCAAGTGCACGCTCTACGATACTGATCGCACGATCGACACCGGCACAAAAGCCACGAGGGTTAGCTAACATTATTTTCATTTCATTGCTCATCATTTACCGCGGAACTAAGGTTGTTTCTATAGAGTTCGCCGTCAGCGAGGTTCGCATTCTACAGTGAAGCGTCTAGACAGTGAAGCTCTGGGTTACATCACAGCTGTAGGCGGTGCTACTCTAACGTTAAGATGGTTATTCTACCGTTAAGATAGCTACTCCACCGTAAAGATAATTATTCAACCGCTAAGATGTTGACATCGAAAGTAACGTCTTGACCTGCTAATGGGTGATTAAAATCAACCGTCACTGAATCACCCGCGATCTCGGTGATAATCCCAGGGATTTCCATACCGTCAGGACCGGAGAAAGCCATGATAGTGCCCACTTCAACTTCAGAGTCACCAACAAACTTCGCGCGATCCATATAGTGAATATGATCAGGATTCGGCATACCAAACGCATCTTGCGCCTTCAATTCGATAGACTTTTCAGTCCCCGTTTCAAGACCAATCAGGCACTGTTCAAAGTTCTCACTTAGGCTGCCATCACCCATAACGAACTTCGCAGGTTTGCCCATATTTTCGGTGCTATCGGCAACTGAACCATCTTTCATTTTAATCGTAAAATGTAAGGTTACTGCTGAATCATTTTTAATTGTTGCCACGTTACTTTCCTTAGATTTCTTTATTATTTGAAGGGGCATTCTGTTTTGCTTCCTTATTAAGAGCAGCATAAAAAAAAGCGCCGTCGGAATCAACCGACAGCGCTTAGGGCTATTCTAATCTGTGAGTCATAGACTGACTTTAAGGCCATCTAGTTCAAAGCAATTTACTTTATACTCATTACTATTAGAGTCGCCTATTTGCTTTCGTCTTTCTTACGGAAACCATCTAAGATGATCATCGCTGCACCGATACAGATCCCCATATCCGCTAAGTTAAACGCAGGCCAGTGGTAAGTACCCCAGTAGAAATCTAAGTAATCGACAACAAAGCCGTGTACTACTCGGTCAAATACGTTACCAACAGCGCCACCAATGATGATCGCATAAGCAATGTTATTCCACTTCTCTGCCGCAGGTAGTTTACTCATCCAGTATGTCAGCATGCCAGTTACCGCAAAGGCGATACCAGTAAACAACCAACGCTGCCAGCCACTCTGATCACTCAGAAAGCTAAATGCCGCGCCGTAGTTATGAACATACAAAAAATTAAAGAATGGCAGCACCTCAATACGGTTTGCCCAGCCATAACCCATGTTGTCCATAACGAAAAGTTTGATGCCGATATCTGCAACGAAAACCAGCAGAGCCAACCATAACCAACGCACACCAGATTGTTTTAACGAAACTTCACTCATTTCTATTCCTAGTATCTACTCAGTCAAATCATCTCATTATCCATTCTCAAGAATGAACACGAGAAGTCAGCTTGGTTAAACACATTTCCTATAATTAAAAATAACCCCAGTTGATACTGGGGCTATGATTTTTACAAAAAGTTCAGTCTTTCTCTGAGTCGTTATGCGAACTTACGCACTTCGCCTTCACCGTCGATGTTCGACACACAACGACCACAAATTTTCTCGTGACCTTCAATTGTGCCTACATCTGGAGTGTGGTGCCAGCAACGGTCACACTTCTCAGCTTCAGTTGCTGCAACTTCAACGTACAGACCTTCAACGTCTGTCGCTTGAGCTGTATCAGACTTATCGCTAAGTGGCTTAACAACAGCAGCAGAAGTGATAAGTACGAAACGTAGCTCATCTTCTAGCTTGTTGATTTTAGCCGCTAGTGCATCGTCAGCGTATAGAGTAACTTCAGCCTGCAGTGCACCACCGATTGTTTTCTCTTTACGAGCATCTTCAAGAAGCTTGTTCACTGCGCCACGAACTGACTGGATTTCAGTCCAAAATTCGTTGCTTAGCTCTTCGTCGTCAGCAAGACCAAATAGGCCTTCGAACCACTCGCCAGTGAATACAAACGTGTCGCGCTGCTCTCCAGTTGGTAAAGAGCTTGGCATCTCGTTCCAGATTTCATCTGCAGTGAACGACATGATAGGCGCCATCCAACGAACTAAAGCTTCTACGATGTAGTAAAGCGCCGTTTGACAGCTACGTTGAGCATGGCTGCCCTGTTTTGCTGTGTACTGACGGTCTTTGATTACGTCTAGGTAGAAAGAACCCATTTCGATAGAACAGAACTGCATTAGACGTTGAGTCACACCGTGAGTGTTGTACTCACCGTATGCTTTAACAATCTCTTCTTGTGCAGCTTGAGCACGGCCAACAGCCCAGCGATCAAGTGCAACCATTTCTTCAGCTGGAACTAGGTCAGTTTCAGGATTGAAACCGTTCAAGTTCGCTAGGAAGAAACGAGCCGTGTTACGAATACGACGGTATGCATCAGCAGAACGCTTAAGGATTTCGTCAGAAACCGCAACTTCGTTAGTGTAATCCGTAGAAGCAACCCATAGACGTAGAATATCTGCGCCTAGCTTGTTCGTTACATCTTTAGGAGCAACAACGTTACCGATAGATTTAGACATCTTACGGCCGTTACCATCAACCACGAAACCGTGCGTTAGCACTTGCTTGTATGGTGCTTCGTCTTTCATCGCGATAGATGAAATCAAAGATGACTGGAACCAGCCACGGTGTTGGTCAGAGCCTTCAAGGTAAAGATCAGCACTGTGCGTTCTTTCTTCATTTGGGAAGTTGTACTCTTCACGAGAGTCCACAACAGAGAAGTGAGTTACACCTGAGTCGAACCATACGTCTAGCGTATCAAGTACTTTCTCGTACTTGTCAGCGTCTTCAGCACCCATCAGTTCAGCAGCGTCTACATCCCACCAAGCTTGAATGCCTTTTTCTTCCACAAGCTTCGCTACTTTTTCAATAAGAGCTGGGCTATCTGGGTGAAGTTCTGATGTTTCTTTATGAACGAACAGAGCAATTGGCACGCCCCAAGTACGTTGACGAGAGATACACCACTCAGGGCGACCTTCGATCATACCTTCGATACGGCTTTGACCCCATTCTGGCATCCATTCAACACTCTTTGTTGACTCTAGTGCTTTTGCACGTAGGCCTGCTTGATCCATAGAGATGAACCATTGTGGTGTTGCACGGAAAATGATTGGCGTTTTGTGTCTCCAGCAGTGTGGGTAGCTATGCTCGTAAGCGTGGTGATGCAATAGTGCACCTTTCTCTTTTAGAACTTCTAAAACAGAATCGTTCGCTTTGAATACATGCTGACCAGCGAATAGCTCAGTATCTGGCAGGTAAACGCCGTTTGAACCTACTGGGTTAGCGATTTCTAGGTTGTACTTCTTACCAACCACGAAATCCTCTTGACCATGACCAGGCGCAGTATGAACGACACCAGTACCCGAATCAGTAGTAACGTGGTCACCAAGAACGGCAGGAACAGTAAAATCGTAGAACGGGTGGTTGAACTGAGAAAGCTCAAGATCAGCACCAGTCGCAAAACCAAGATTATGGAAGTGCTCAATACCTGCACGATCCATTACGTCTTTTGCTAATTCAGAAGCAACAACGATACGTTGAGCAGGCTGTTCGCCATTCGCTTCAACTTGGATAAGCACGTATTCAAGATCATCACGTAGACATACTGCGCGGTTTGCTGGCAGAGTCCATGGTGTTGTCGTCCAGATAACGATTGAGATTTCGCCTTGACCCGCGTGACCTTCCGCTAGAGTAAATTTCTCTAGAAGTGCCGCTTCGTCAGCTGCAGTAAATTTCACATCGATAGATGGCGAAACCTTATCTTTATATTCAACTTCAGCTTCAGCCAGAGCAGAACCACAGTCAGTACACCAGTGAACTGGTTTGAAACCTTTAAGAAGGTGACCTTTGTCTGCGATTTTGCCTAGAGAACGAATGATGTTCGCTTCTGTGCCGAAATCCATAGTACGGTAAGGTTTATCCCACTCGCCCATGATACCAAGACGTTTGAAGCTCTCTTTCTGACCTTCAACTTGGCCCGCAGCGTACTTACGACACTCTTCGCGGAATTCAGCAGCCGAAATCTTCTGACCAGGCTTACCTTTCTTCTTCTCAACCATCAACTCGATTGGAAGACCGTGACAGTCCCAACCTGGGATGTACGGTGCATCAAAACCAGAAAGGGTCTTAGATTTAATAATAATGTCTTTAAGAATCTTGTTCAGCGCGTGGCCAATGTGAATGTCGCCGTTCGCGTATGGAGGGCCGTCATGCAGCACGAAAGATTTTTTGCCTTTCTTTGCCTTACGGATTTCACCGTAAAGGTCTTCTTTGTACCAACGCTTAAGCATTTCTGGTTCACGATTTGCCAGATTGCCGCGCATTGGGAACCCTGTTTCTGGTAAGTTCAGGGTATCTTTATAATCACTCATCGATTCTTAATTCCGTTATATTGGGCGAAGTTAGACATTATGTTAATCGGTGGAATCATCCGACTAATTCTTTAGCTGAAGCAGCCACACCCTTGCGGCTTCAGCATCCAATTCTATTTGATTTTTTAATGCGTCGAACGACTCAAACTTTATCTCGTCGCGCAGTTTGTGCAAAAGTCGCACTTCTAACTGTTTACCATATAAATTGGCTTTAAAGTCAAAAAAATGTACTTCTAATTGCTGCCTTACCCCATTAACTGTTGGTCGTTGTCCAATGTTAGCAACACCACCGACAGGAACACCGTCGATATCTAATGCTTCAACAACATACACTCCCGACACAGGAGAAACACAACGTTTTAATGGAATATTAGCGGTAGGGAAACCGATAGTTCTCCCTAGTTTACGACCATGAGAAACACGACCACTGATACTGTAGTCACGCCCAAGCATAGTAGCACTAGAAGCCAAGTCATTGGCCGCTAACGCATTTCGTATCTCAGTGCTGCTTACTCGTAATTGGTTTAAGCAATAGCTTTGGGTGCTCACCACCTCAAAACCATATTTTTCACCCGCTTCTTTAAGCATAGCGAAATTACCTGTTCGGCCTTTGCCAAAGCAAAAATCGTCACCAACCACCAAGAATTTCACACCAAGCTTATCAACCAAAAGCTCCTTAATGAATGCTTCCGCGGATAAACTAGCAAAATACTGATTAAAATTAACACACAATAAACGACTGATATCTAGCTTACTCAATTGCACATATTTATCTCGTAAACGAGTTAAACGCGCTGGCGCTCGACCTTTAGCAAACAACTCCATAGGTTGCGGCTCAAACGTCATAACAACAGAAGGGAGCCCTAATGCTGCAGCTTGATTAGAAACCTGACTCAGAACTTCTTGATGCCCTAAATGAACACCATCGAAGTTACCTATGGTTAATACACAGCCATGATGCTGCGCTTTAATATTATGTATACCTCGGATCAGTTCCATTATGATCAGCTAAAACCTGTAATTTGCATCATTTATTGTGTGAAACCGACGGATTATATACTAATCAGCATTAATCTGTCGCTGCTTTTAAATGTTTTACTCGGATACCTAAAATCAGTACCGAAACAATATAAACAAAGCCACCAAGTCCGATCAAGCCTGTTAATGTCAGTGCTCTCTGACTGAAGCCCCAATCCAGCCACTGTTGCATATTATCCAACTGCCATAAAATGGCTGCGACCATCACTACACCAGAGACAAGCAACTTGGCACTAAACAACAAAGTTGTCTTAGTTAATTGATAGACACCCGCAAGATGCAAACCCCGATATAGCAAGGCCATATTCACAAAGGCAGACAAGGCCGTCGCAATCGCCAAACCAACATAACCATAGAAGTAAGCAAAGATCGCGTTGAACACCATGTTAGTCACCATAGCGATAATGCCGTACTTAACTGGTGTTTTGGTATCTTGGCGAGAGTAATAACCCGGAGCTAATACTTTAATCAACATGAAGTTAAGCAGACCTGATGCATAAGCCACTAGCGACATCGACGCCTGTTGTACATCGTGGGGAGAAAACTCACCACGCATAAACAGCACCATTAACATGGGTTTAGCCAAAACAATCAGACCCAACATAGCAGGAATACCAAGCAGTAAAACCATGCGTACGCCCCAATCCATGGTATGCGCAAATCCTTCTCCTTGAGCGTCTACGTGTTTACGAGACAAAGCAGGAAGAATCACCGTCGCAATCGCGATACCGAATAACCCTAGTGGAAATTCAAGCAATCGATCTGAGTAGTACAACCAACTGATAGAACCTGTCGCTAGGAAACTAGCAATGAAGGTATCAAACAGTAAGTTGATTTGGCTGACCGATACACCAAAAAGCGCAGGGATCATTAGTGTGCGGATCTTAACGACACCCGGATCTCTCCAACCCCACTTAGGCTTAACCAACACACCTGCTTTTATTAAGAACGGCATTTGGAAAAGGAATTGGACTAATCCACCGAGAAATACACCGATAGCCAATCCAATTTCTGGTTGATCTAAATTAGGAGAGATAAACCATGCTGCGCCAATGATCATCACATTCAAGAACACAGGTGTAAAAGAAGAGACGGCGAACTTACCTAATGTATTGAGAATCGCACCAGATAAAGCAACAAAGGTGATAAACCATAAATAAGGGAAGGTAATCTTAAGCATAAAGCTCGCAAGTTCGAATTTTGGGGCTGCAGGTCCGTCATTCAGCCAGTCAATAAACCAACCGGCACCAAACATCGCAGTGATCACACCGGAGCCCAATACCCCAATAACGGTTACTATAGATACTAAAACTCCGAGAGTACCCGACACCTTAGCAATTAAATCTCGTGTCTTATCTTTGTCACCTGCAGCGTGATATTCCGTTAGTACCGGTACAAACGCTTGAGAAAAAGCACCTTCTGCAAAAAGTCGACGTAAAAAATTAGGAATTTTATTAGCGAAGAAAAATACGTCGGCACTCGCTCCTGCTCCCATTAAATTTGCTACTACTACATCACGTACTAGCCCCAATACACGGGAAACAAAAGTCATTGCACTGACAATCAGGCCTGACTTTAATAGTCTTTTACTCACAGAAACCTCTGACACTGGTTGATTACTTTCAAGCGAGGATAAATACTATCCTGTCCTAAGAAGCATATTTATTAGCATTGGTCTAAAAATGCTGTTAGAATCCCCGCCATCTTAACCGCGATGACCTTTCCATACCAAAGTTTGTTTGGCTACGATTGGTTTTTGCACAAATCATTTGACAATTAAGCGCTAATGAGGGATAGTCCTCGCCCTTAAATTGTCACCGAACTAAGTTTTTGGGAGTTAGACCCTTGGCAAACAGTAAATCTGCTAAGAAGCGCGCTATCCAAGCTGAGAAACGTCGCCAGCACAATGCTAGCCGTCGTTCTATGATGCGCACTTACATGAAAAAGACTATCGCAGCTATCGCAGCTGGTGATAAAGAAGCTGCAACTGCTGCTCTTGTAGAAGTTACACCACTTCTAGACCGTATGGCGACTAAAGGCCTTATTCATAAGAATAAAGCTGCACGTCATAAGTCTCGTTTCGCTGCTGCAATCAAAGCTCTTTAATAGAAATTTGATTACAACGCAAAACGAAAAAAACCGGCCTTGGCCGGTTTTTTTATATCTAAATTTTGAGTAACGCTGTTATTTTTCTCGCTGAACGTTGTTTTTCTTACTAACAGCTATTGGTTTATTACAAAATATTTTTCTTACTAAAATTGTTTCGTTGACCGATAGACAAATAAGTAGACAAACAAACGTCTAACAAATCGATCAAAGAGAGTAGATTGATAAAAGATAACTGATAGGTACTAACGTTCGACGTGAAATATTGACACTTCCTTGTGTCGACCTTATTCCTGATAAGAGATTACCCTCCTACCAACAACAAGCTACTTGCAGTACATACCGTGCAGTAGGTTAATCATTGCTTTTACTTCTTCGCTACTCAATGTGTAATATACAGTTTGAGCCTCTTTACGAGTATCAACCAAGCCATCCCTTCTCAACCACGCAAGGTGCTGAGATAAAGCAGACTGACTCAGTTCTAACTTGCCACACAACTCCCCAACCGACAGCTCAGTACCATGTAACAGGCACAAGATTTGTAAGCGACGCTCGTTGGCCATGGCTTTAAGTAGAATCACAGCTTGCGCTGAGTTCTTCTCCATCTCTTTTAAGTTCATAGTTTGGCTCCCTACAACCTTTACGCCAACTACGGGCTATCAGAATTTCCGGCATATGGTAGGGTTATGATAATCGATATCAATTCATTAACAAACAACCTCACTCGAACAATTTGCTAAAATCTGCGTCACATACATTTTTTACTGCTGGATGTTGGATCATCCTCTCAGCAAATATGACGTAGTACTCTTCTTTTAACTCTTCGATGCCACCCAACAGCTGTAACGATGTGTCTTCTTCAACTTCAGATATATAGAGAGTAGGTGCTAAAAAAATAGCGTCATGATGATAACGAGCAAAAGCTTTCATCAGTGCCGCATCATCAAATTCGCCTAAAATATCGGGCTTTAGACCCTGCCTATCAAACCACTGTAGTACCTTTCGTCCCATAGAAGTTCGACTTCCGGGGATAAGAAGCTTCCTTTGCTCCAATACAGCGGGGAAACTCACATCTTCTACATTACCAGAACAGAAAAAAGTCATACCACTCTCACCCAGCTTCTTACTAAACAAGCCAGGGCTTTGACTAGAATCCACCGGACAGTCAGACAAGATCATATCGAGCTTATGTTGAGAGAGTTGTTCAAGAAGCATTTCATGAGTCGATTCAAAACAGCGAAGGTGGATACTGTTATCTTCTGGAATCGTCGACATCAAGATCTTGCTCACGAGCCTTTTTGACAGCGCATCCGCTACACCCACATCAAACAGAATATTTGAGTGCTGGCTGTAATTCACAATATCCAACATCTCATAACTTAAGCCAAACATACGATCAGCATACTTAAACACCAGCTGACCAAGCTCAGTAGGTTCAACACTGCGACCATTGCGCTTAGTTAACTTGCCATCCATGCGCTCTTCTAACGCTTTAATCTGACCTGTAACCGTTTGAGGTGTGAGAAATAGGGCTTCTGCAGCTTTAGTAACAGAACCTTGCTTGCAAACCATCCAGAAGTAATAGAGGTGGTTGTAGTTGAGGTGCGACATAGATGTGCCGTAATAATAAAAGAGAAGATATCCTTTATATCAAATATGACGCACTCACTCAACAAACTCGGAAAAACCTAACTTATACATCGATTACTACTTATTTTTTCGAAGTGTCTAATTTCATAATGTAATATTTAAGCGATTATTTTCAATTTTTTTCTAACTTTTAAGATCTATATCACCTCTCAAAAATCAAAATAAAATCATTTAAAAACAACACCTTAACCAACCACCATTTAAAGTTTTGATATTTAAACAGCAAATCATCACAAAAAAGTCTCACCTAAACCAAAATGTAATATTACTGAAATATTTCCCCTCTAACATCACGCTCAGATTAAACAAACAGACCAAACACAGACTTAAACGGTCCAATGGAGAAAACATTATGAACCAAGCTACTACTGCAGCAGCGCCGATTTCGAGCACTACTCGTTGGCTACGCTGGGCTAACTTGGCATTCATGCTTTACCTACTATTACTTTCAGTTTCAATGGTTGGTACAGGCTTCAAATGGGCAACAGGCGAACAAGCAAAGGTTCTTTTCGAATTTGCTTCACACCCAGTTGCAGGCTTAATGATCGGCTTAGTGGCAACAGCACTTATTCAATCATCAAGTACAGTTACTTCAATTATCGTTGGCCTTGTGGCAGGTGGTTTACCTGTTGAGCTAGCAATCCCTATGATCATGGGTGCAAACATTGGTACAACAGTAACCAATACACTTGTTAGTCTTGGTCATGTTCGTTGTAAAGAAGAATTCAAACGTGCATTCGCAAGTGCGACCATTCACGACTTCTTTAACTTATTAGCCGTCGCTATCTTCCTACCATTAGAGATGGCATTTGGTATTCTAGAGAAAATTTCTCACTGGTTAGTATCACCGATGCTAGCAACAGGTGATATGAGCATGGGTGGTCTTAACTTCATCAAGCCAATCACTAAACCAGTAGTCAGTGCGATTAAAGAACCACTATCAACGTTTGGCGACACTGTAGGCGGCGTCATGCTTATCGTTCTTGGTATCGCAACAATCTTCGTAGCTATCACTGTAATGGGTAAGCTAATGAAGAGCCTGATGGTTGGTCGTGCTCGTGAGATTCTAAAGAATGCAATCGGTCGTGGTCCTATCCACGGTATCGCTTCTGGCTCTATCGTGACTATCCTTGTTCAGTCATCTTCTACGACAACAAGCTTGATGGTTCCGCTAGTAGGCTCAGGTGTTCTTAAAGTACGTGACGTTTACCCATTCACTCTGGGTGCAAACATTGGTACTTGTATTACCGCTCTACTTGCAGCTACAGCAGTATCTGGTGAGTTTGCAGTATTCGCACTACAGATTGCTCTAGTACACTTGGTGTTCAACATCATGGCAACGGTATTCATCTTCGGTATTCCGTTCCTACGTGAACTTCCAGTGAAAGCTTCTGACATCATTTCTGATATGGCTGTGAAGAATAAGTCTGTAGTCGCTGGTTACCTTGTTGCAGTATTCCTTGTACTGCCTGGTACTGTGTTAGCACTGACTGCTTAATAGTTAAAGAATTAGATAGCTTAACCGCTAGAAAGACACATCGCTTATAGCAAAGCCCGCAATCTCCTAGGTTGCGGGCTTTTTCTTTTTAGGAGCCGATGAGGGAAGAAAAAGAAGGTGTGGGATTCGAGTAAACGAGTAAAAAAAAAGCGACTCCCCTCATTATCTGCGTTTGATATTTCGTATATCACTGACTCAAATCTAAACACGCTCTTCGTATCTCGTTACCGAGCTACAGGTACAAAAAAAGCCGCACAATGGCAGCCTTTTAATCAAATAAAACGGATTGCATTAAACCGAGAATGGGTACTTAATCGCCTCGTGGCATTCGTAACCTTCAACCCAGAAGTCATCCATCGTTACCCATGTTTCTAAATCTTCTAGAGACTTAATCTCAGGATTGATATGGAATGTAGGGCCAGCTAACGGCTCACGCTTCAACTGAACATCGCGCATTGGTGCAAGTTGATCTTCATAGATATGAGCGTTAACAAGCTTGTGGTAAGCCACGCCCGCCTTCTTGCCGGTGATCTGCGCCATGATAGCGAGGAACACATACACTTGAACCATATTGAAATTCAAACCTAGAGGGACATCACAAGAGCGCTGAGTACTATTTAGGTACAGGGTGTCACCAAGCAGAGAGAAGTGGTGGCTGTACATACACGGACGCAAACAACCCATGTGAAACTCACCTGGGTTGTAGAAGTTTAAAATCTCGCCACGGTCATCAATACCGTTAGTTAAATCATCAACAATCTTCTTCAGTTGGTCGATATGACCGCCGTCAGGTTTTGCCCATGCACGTCCTTGAACGCCGTAAACACGGCCCATGTCGTCTTCACCCTTGCGGTAAGGATTATTCAGCCATGCCTCGTTCAGGTTCGAATTCGCATCCCAGGTTTTAGTCCCTAGCTTGCGAAAATCTTCAGCATTATCGTAACCACGGATATAACCAAGCAGTTCAGCAACTGCCGCTTTCCAAAAGCTTTTACGCGTTGTTACCAGTGGGAATTGGTTATTACCAACATCATATTCAAGGTCAGCATTGATCACAGTTAGGCAGCGCTTGCCAGTGCGTTCATTTTCAATCCAAGTACCGTCATCAACGATACGCTGACAGAGGTCTAAATACTGTTTCACACCAGTTCCTTACTTCGTTTGTTGTGGTAATTCATCTTTGTAGTGACCACGCTTGTATGCCCACACCATCATCAGCACACCGATGATAACCATTGGCAGTGACAAAATTTGTCCCATAGAGATAAATCCACCGAACAAACCTAGATGAGCATCAGGTTCACGTACGTATTCTACTAAGAAGCGGAATGTACCATATCCTGCGAGGAATAACCCTGACACAGAACCAAGAGGACGCGGCTTTTTGATAAACCAGTTCAAGATGAAGAACAGCACAATACCTTCAAGCGCCATCTCGTAAAGTTGAGATGGGTGACGAGGAAGTGGACCACCATTAGGGAATACGATTGCCCATGGCACATCAGTCACACGGCCCCAAAGCTCGCTGTTCATGAAGTTACCTAAACGCCCCATGCCCAAACCAAATGGAACCAATGGCGCGATCATGTCAGCTACACCAAAGAAGGTTCGACCGTTCTTTTTCGCATACCAGAACATCGCAGTGATAACACCAAGCAAACCACCGTGGAAAGACATACCACCCGTCCATACCTTAAAGAGGTAAAGAGGGTCTGCTAGGAAAAGGTCAAAGTTATAGAAAAGTACGTAGCCAATACGACCGCCAAGTACTACACCTAGAAAGCCTGCAAACAACAAATCTGATACTTGCTCTCGGGTCCAACCACTGTCTGGTTGATCAGCTCGGCGATTTGCTAGCCAAAGAGCAAACATAAAGCCAACAAGGTACATTAAGCCATACCAGCGAACTGAAATTGGTCCTAGTTCGATAAGAACAGGATCGATATTTGGGAATTCGATAAAACCCTGAGACATACGTGGCTCTCTATCTAAATTGAATAACGGTCAGCTCAGCAGCTGACAAAAAAGACACTACAGCAGCATTGTAGCTGCTATAAACATTAAAAATATTGCAAAGAATTTCTTTAGCACGGGAGTTGGCAATTGCGTCGCCAGTTTCGCACCAACTCGAGTAGTTAGAACTGAAGTACAAGATATTGCGACCAAAGCTGGTAGGTAAACATAGCCCAAACTAAACGCTGGAAGATCATCTACAGACGAACCATGCCAAATAAACCCGAGCATTCCTGAAATAGCAATAACAAAGCCGCACACCGAAGAGGAACCCACGGCCTTGCGCATTTCTACACCATGATGGTTAAGAAAAGGCACAGATAAAGATCCACCACCAATACCAGCCAAGCTTGAGACTAAACCAATACCGCCACCACATAACATCGTTTTTGCAGAGCCTGGCATCGCTTTCTGACTCGTAGAACGAATCGATAACAGCATTTGTAATGCCAATACCAATACAATCACACCAAAGACTTTCGGTAGATATTGAGCTGGAATGATGTCGGCGACAAAAGAACCGAGAAAACCACCCACGACCACACCTGGCATCAACCATTTAACGACAAATATCTCTACGTTACCCAACTTTAAGTGGTTAATCGCAGACGATCCTGACGTAACAATAATGGTTGATAACGAAGTCGCCAATGCCATCTGCATCGCAAACTCTTGAGGGATGCCCGCTTTAGGAAGCAAAAACAATAAGGCAGGCACCACCAGCAAGCCACCGCCAATGCCCAGCAAACCCGCTAAAACACCAACAACAGCACCAAGACCTGCTAACAAGCCTATTAGTTCATATGACACGTCAAATCCTATTTTTTACCTGCTCGAATGAAGCCTGTAAATTCACGCTCTTCGAAATAGTTGAGCATCATACTATAGATGTCACGACCATACGGTTTTGAAAGTGCCTTATTTGCTAAATCCTGTAATTCACTCAGGTTAGATTGGCGAATCAAGTATTTGGTTCTAGCGACATTTGAGGTATTCATACTTAACGTTTCGTACCCTAGCCCAATCAACAGTAATGCGCCCATAGGATCACCAGCTAGCTCGCCACAAATACACACAGGTAATTGATATTGCTTACATGTATCATGAATTTGTTTTAATGCCATGATCACCGCAGGGTGCATGGATTCATAGACATCAGATACGCGGGAATTGTTCCGATCAACGGCCAATAAATATTGGGTTAAGTCATTGGTACCCACAGAAACAAAATCGACCTTGCCTGCGATTAACGGCAGCAAATACAGCATTGATGGCACTTCGATCATGATACCAATGCGAGGCATGCGTACTCTATTATCAAGCTCGTGTACTTCATCGTAAGCCTGTTCTATAAGCTGAACCGCATCATCCAGCTCTTGAGCACCCGAAATCATTGGTAATAGGATACTTAAATTCTGACTATCACAGCTCGCACGCAACATGGCGCGTAGTTGAATAATAAAGATATCTGGGTGATCGAGTGTAAAACGAATACCACGCCAGCCAAGAAACGGATTGTCCTCTTCAATCGGGAAATAAGGTAATGCCTTATCACCACCAATATCCAACGTACGCATCACCACTTGCTTCTCGGGATAGCTCGATAATACAGAACGGTACTGCTTGAACTGTTCGTCTTCTGACGGGAATCTCTGCTGTAACAAGAAAGAAATTTCCGTTCGATACAAGCCTACGCCGTCAACCCCTTGGTTAATCGCTATATTAGTATCCGCACTCAAACCAGCATTGAGCAAGATCTCTATTTGCTGATCATCTTGCGTTCTTGCTGGTAAATATAATTCTCGGTTGACCATAGAAGAGAGTTCACTTTCTTCTAGAATCAGCCCTTGGTATTCACTAAGTAAGTTATGACTCGGCTCAATAAAAATCTCACCGCTATACCCATCGACAATCGCTTGCTTACCATTAGCTTGGGCAAGGTTGAAATTGACCCCCATCACCGAAGGAATGCCAAGCGCACGAGATAAGATCGCTGCGTGAGAGTTCGCCGCCCCTTCCAAGGAAATGACCGCCAACAATTTTTCTTTTGGAATAGACGCCAAAACAGAGGCCGTTAGTTCACGTACCACCAGAATAATGGGCTTGTCTAACGTGCGGAGTTCATGCTCAGAGTTATGAAGGAAATACAGCAGCCTTTGTCCGAGCTCTCGAATGTCTTGTGCTCTCTCGCGAAGATAGACATCAGACATACGAGCAAAGCGATTAGAGTAACTTTCAACAACTTGTCTTAGTGCCCAATCAGCTTTATCGCCCTTCTGAATTTGGCTTTTCAGATCCTTACGCAACATGGGATCGTTGAGTAAGTGAGTAAACAGGTCAAAGATCGCCAACGCATCTTTGTTTATTTCGCTGTCCAAACGCTTGCGCATGCGCTTAAAGTCATTCAGAGCATTTTCGACAGCAACCGCCAGCAACTCATGCTCTCTTTCAACATTAAGCGTCGAAGCCGGATAAACATCGGTTAATTCAGGTTGCGTGTTGTCCCACCACAAATCACCAATCGCTACACCTGATGACGCTGCGATACCTTTCGTCGCCGGCAACTTTTGTTGTTCTAATAACCAATGACCTTGGGTTTGGGCATGCGCCACAATAACCGCAAGTTGTGCTGAAAGAGTGACAAGGAAAGACTCTTCCATTTCACTGAATAAACGAGGAGATTTCTGTTGAATAACCAAAACACCAAGCACTTGCTTGCGATGGATAATCGGAGTACCGAGAAAAGAGTGATAAACCTTTTCTCCCAACTCCGGAAAAAATTTATAAGCAGGGTGAGCAGACGCTTGTGCAAGGTTGATAGGTTCAGCGCTTCTTTTAACAAGGCCAACCAGGCCTTCGTCAAAACCAATGTGAATACTATTGCCTTTGAAGATCAGGCCTTGAGTTGCCATCAACTCAAGGCGCTGCATATCATTATTTGCCAAATACACGGTGCAACATTCCGTCTGCATCGCACTGCATGTCTCTTTAACTAAAATATCAAGAGCCGTCGACACATCTTCAACTCTTGATACGTGTTCAACTATTTCCCTTAGTTGACTGAGCATGCTTAACCTCTACGCAATTTGCGTTTTCCTTTTGTTTTTCGCTCTTTAAACGGCATTGCCAAAGATGCGAATTCTTTCATCGCTCGACGGTACACATCTCGCTTAAAAGAAACAACTTGTCGAACAGGGTACCAGTAACTCACCCAACGCCAACCATCAAATTCAGGTGTACTTCCACGCTGCATATTGATCTGCGATTCATCGCAATCTAAGCGTAAAAGGAACCACTTCTGTTTTTGTCCAATACAGACAGGTTTAGAATCCCACCGAACCAGTCGTTTGGGTAGCTTATAGCGTAACCAATGACGACTTGTCGCGACGATCTTTACATCCTTTTTAGTAAGGCCAACCTCTTCATACAACTCACGGTACATTGCCTGTTCCGGAGTTTCACCTTCATCTATTCCCCCTTGAGGGAATTGCCATGAATGTTGCCCGTATCGTTTAGCCCAGAAGACCTGACCATGGTTGTTACAGATTACAATACCAACATTTAATCGGTAACCATCGCCATCTATCACTGGCCAACCTCTATCTAAATTTTTAATTACTCTGATTTTTCCACATATCCCCAATCGGAGCAAACTTAGTGACGTGATAAGCGCTATATTTATGAATATTAACTACGAATATGGATAAGTTTTGCTCAAATTCTAGTTACCCACACAATAGTGAGACATAGACCACATTTATTCACCTTTTCTGTGAATAACTATGTGAAGAATTCCCCGCAATCGTTTTTTTTAATCCATAGATTCATCAACACCTTAAACAACAAATCAATTATCAACATTTTAAACCATTAAAAATCAACAAATTAAAATCATAATCATAATTTTAAAAACATTTAGAAAGCAAAAGATCTTTCAAAAATCGAACGTGGTTAAAGATCAACCACTCAGGTGTTTATCCACACTAGCAACTGAAAGATTCATTTTGCCCCCTATTTAGCAAGCATTTTATCCACCACAAACCCCTGTTTATTTATACACTAAATTAATATTTCAATTAATTACCTTTATGTCCTGTGGATAACCACGAGTTTGATCCCTTTTTAAGTAAGGAGATCATTTCTTAACCAGTCGTCATATGGTGATAACTTCTGGTAAAATCGTTTTTTTGATTATGCTTTTTATTATGAAACCAGAACCACAAACACAACAAGAGCTATTAGACAGAGCGTATACTATTGCCGGGATGACCTTCAAAGAGCTCTCCGATGAAGCCGAGATGGTGATGCCAAGCGACCTTAAGCGTGATAAAGGTTGGGTTGGGCAGCTGTTAGAATGGCATTTAGGTGCACCCGCTGGCAGTAAGCCAGAACAGGATTTTGCAAAGCTGGGCATCGAACTTAAAAGCATTCCGATTGGTTATTCTGGAAAGCCACTCGAAACAACGTTTGTTTGTGTTGCGCCACTGATGGGCGTACAAGGCATAACATGGGAAACTAGCCACGTTAGAAATAAACTGTCTAAAGTGCTGTGGATCCCAGTTGAAGGAGAAAGAGAAATCCCGTTGGCAGAAAGGCATGTTGGTTCACCTTTATTATGGACGCCAAGCCAAGAAGAAGATGAACTATTGAAAAGAGATTGGGAAGAGCTGATGGAGTTGATTGTTTTAGGCAATGTTGAACAGATAACAGCAAGGCACGGTGAAGCACTGCATTTACGCCCTAAGGCCGCAAACAGTCGTGTGTTAACGGAAGCTTACGGTGCAAGCGGTAAACCCATAAAAACCAAACCTCGTGGTTTTTACTTAAGAACCCAGTTCACCCATAAACTGCTGACTGCACACTATGCATAACTGTCGAGAACGAAAGTCGAACATACTGATTATAAGTACGCTGTAAATTCCCTCTAATGAGGTTTAAGCGCTAATTCAATATCGCAGTAACTCTGGCTAGGTTCATTACCAAACTCATCATACGCGTTGTGCAAGCGAAGGTAAGCCTTTTCAAAGCCGAGCCGGAGTAACTCCTCTTTCACTTGATCCAAGGATCCAAAGTGAAGCGGCTCGCCGTCTTGCTTTACAGGTTCTAGCTTGTGTTTGTACTCCACCGCCAATAGATACTCTGAGATATCAGAACAACCAATAACGTACACTTTGGGTGTTTGATAAGAGTCTTTGTGCTCTCCATGTAACCACATGTCTAATTGATGCTTTTGCATAACCGTCCTCCCCTGCTCTTTAAAGAGTAGTAGAACTCTTTTCCTTTACTAGGTAACGACTTAAAAAAGCAAAAAAGAGAAGCAAGTGCTTCTCTTTTTTGGCCAGTTCTAATTCAAAAGTTTGCACTTTCGACGCCATAACTATCACTGTGATTTATCCTAGGGGTTGAAAGGTGCTATCAACCCCGCAGATTACGTCGGTATTCGCGCACTTAAGACACGACGAAGGTGACGTACTCGACGTTCAATCGTAACAACTTCGGGTTCAGAAAAACCAATAGGTCGACCATCGGCTTCAAGACCAATATCTCTTAGTAAGTGAGTATTGTTCCATGGTAGATCATATGAACTGCGACGAACTTTTCGTTGCCATTCACGCTCTTCACGACGAAGGTCTGCACGGATAAGGACTGTTGCTAATTTTAAATATACTGAGTGACGCATAATAACTCTCCAGTTGTTGAATAAACTGAGGAAAAATAGCGTGTTAGATCGTATGAGGGTTTCTCACTTAGCTGCTATTTTTCCGCAGCCAAATAAGGATACGGATCTATTAGTTAGGTTTATCTTGGGTGTTTCGATCGGCCATGGCTGATGTTTGTGACATAACAGTCACCATGTCAGAACACGGATCAAACGAAGCGCAAATATGCTGTATAAAATCGAAATGTTTCATTTGCGCCTCCAAGCTAACTAAAAAATCCAAAAAGAAATGGGGTAGTGAAAGCAGACAAGTCTTTGTTAAAACTCTGCTTTCACGGTTAAAGTCTAACCAAGTGAGTATATTATTCAACCGCTAATTGGCTCACATTTTTAAAACAATGCATTCACCTGGAATATCAGTTGCATATTCATTTATATATAAGATATTCACTATTATTATATAAAATCACAGAACATATCTCTTAGTGACCTAGGGGGCATCTCTCAATTGTTCGAATGTGAACACAGCGACTAACAACAAAAAGAGCCACGCATGATGCGTCGCTCTTAAATTTACACTAACAGATTGAATCACTTAGCAAAGAATTCTAAATAACGCCCTCAGAAATAAGGCTGTGTTTATTCAATAAACGGTACATCGTTGCTCGTGATACTCCGAGCTCCTTAGCAGCCAACGAGACCTGTCCACCGTAAGATTCCAATACAATCAACAATGCATCGCGCTCTGAACGCTCACGAATGCTTTTCAAACTGCGACGTTCATCATTCTGTTTTGGTAAATCAAGTTGGTGATCTTCTATGATCACGGCATCCGACATCAGAACAACACGCTTTATCTGATTCATCAGCTCACGAACGTTGCCTGGCCAGTGGTAGCGATTCATTGAACGAATAGCATCCTCTGAGAAACTCTTAGCCTGAGCATTAAACTCTTTCGAGTACTCACGTAAGAAATGATTCGCTAACACAGAAATATCGCTCACACGCTCTTTCAGACTCGGAACATGAATACGCAACACATTAATGTAATGATACAATTCTTCATTGAAGTCACCTTCAATCAATGCTTTTTCGATATCAGAAGAGTTCGCCGCCAGAATACGTACATCGATAGATTTTGGCCCTGCCGCAGTTTCAATTTTGCCTTCTTGTAAAAAGCGAAGTAGATTCAATTGTTGATTACGGGGCATCGCCAACACATCATTGAGTAAGATAGTTCCGCCGTCTGCTTCTTCTAATATACACGGTGCCGAAGTTTGCTGTGTTGAAATACCAAACACTTCAGCTTCTATTCTCATTTCAGACAAGGCACGGCAATTAACCGTTAGAAATGGATTCTGTGCTCGCGAAGAGTTTTGATGAATAGAACGTGCGATCGTCTCTTTACCTGCCCCACTCTCTCCGTAAATTAAGATACTGACATCAGTAGGCCCAATGCGCTTTACTTGGTCTCTCAAGCGCTTCACAGCCACAGAGTCACCCAATAGGCCCATATTGTTGTTAATGCCGTAGTTTGGCCATACTTTCTGCTCAAGCTTGAGCATACCCAACTGGTGACCAATAGTACTCAGTAGCTGAGCATCAGGGATTGGTGCCGTGAAAAAGTCGATACAGAAGTTAACGATAAATTGGCAGATCGTATCAGAGCTCAATTGAGATTCACGAATAAAGGCGAGCCATCGCACCTGCTTGTTATTGCTTACGAGGTTAGCAATACCGTTAAGACTAAACTCATCATGGCTAAGATCAACAATACCGATACATGGACCAATGTCAGCAATCAAGGCATCGGCTTTTCGTAGATCTGCACACTGGGTACACTGCCAACCCACTTGTTCTAACACTGATAACCAGGGTTCGTACGCACCACCAACCACGATAAGAGAACCTGGTAAGGAATCCATCTTAAATTGAGTTCCCATCCTTCTTCCTTATTCTATTTTTATTTAAATCAGACTAATACGAGTTTAATGCTGATAACTCTACAAAATGCCACGAGATCGTATTCAGCGCCGAGGCGTATAATAATGAGACTATCTTAGATTTTTCGTCTCAATAGTAAGACTATGTCAGAAATAGTGATTTTTCGAATCAAGAGTGCGGTGCAAGCAAGGTTTTAAAGTCATAAAAGCAGAAAAGCCACCCGAAGGTGGCTTTTCAATTAACGCGTTTGTTACAAACCGTAAGCGAAAATTACGCTTGTGGGCGCATTGCCGGGAACAAAATCACATCACGAATTGTGTGCGTGTTTGTAAATAGCATCGCTAGACGGTCGATACCGATACCTTGACCCGCTGTTGGCGGTAGGCCGTGCTCTAGTGCTGTAATGTAGTCTGCATCGTAGTACATAGCTTCATCATCACCCGCGTCTTTCGCGTTAACTTGCGCTTTGAAACGTTCGTCTTGATCTTGTGCATCGTTAAGCTCAGAGAAACCGTTCGCGACTTCACGGCCACCGATGAAGAACTCAAAACGGTCTGTGAAGAATGGGTTGTCATCGCTACGACGTGCTAGAGGAGAGATGTCCGCTGGGTAGCCAGTGATGAACGTTGGTTGAATTAGCTGAGGCTCAGCCGTTTCACCAAAGATCTCTTCAAGAAGCTGACCACACGTCCAAAACTTCTCAACGTACAGACCTACTTCTTCTGCAATTTTAACCATCAATTCTCTGTTCTGAAGATCATCTTCAGTCAAAGCTTGAATGTTTGCATTTTCAGGAGTGTAGTGTTTGATTGCATCGAACATGCTCATGCGAGCGTAAGTGCCACCGAACTCAACTGTTTCCTCACCGTAAGGCATAGAAGTAGAACCAAGAACGTCCATTGCTGCTGTGCTTAGCATCTCTTCCGTTAGATCCATTAGATCTTTGTAGTCAGAGTACGCTTGGTAGAATTCCATCATTGTGAATTCTGGGTTGTGACGTGGAGAGAGACCTTCGTTACGGAAGTTACGGTTGATCTCGAATACACGGTCAAAACCACCAACCACTAGACGCTTAAGGTAAAGCTCAGGTGCAACACGTAGGTACATGTCGATGTCTAGTGCGTTGTGATGAGTGATGAATGGACGTGCTGTTGCACCGCCTGGGATCACGTGCATCATTGGCGTTTCAACTTCTAGGTAGCCTTTTGAGCTCATGAAGTTACGGATTGAAGACACAAGCTTAGAACGCACGATGAATGTGTTACGAGAGTCTTCGTTCACGATTAGATCAACGTAACGCTGACGGTAACGCATCTCTTGGTCAGTTAGACCGTGGAACTTCTCTGGCAGAGGACGAAGTGCTTTCGTTAGCAATTCAAACTCTTCCATGTTCACGTAAAGGTCGCCTTTACCTGATTTGTGAAGCGCACCTTTAACACCGATGATGTCACCGATATCTAGGCCTTGGTACTTCTCTTTTAGTACTTTTTGAACGTCTTTCGCTGCGTATGCTTGGATACGACCAGAAGTTTCTTGAATCGCAAGGAATGGACCACGCTTCGCCATAATACGACCAGCGATCGCAACGATGTGGTTAAGCTCTTCGAGCTCTTCCTTAGTCTTCTCACCGAATTCCGCTTGAAGGTCGCCAGCTAGGTGCTCACGACGGAAGTCATTTGGGTGACCGTTAGCTTTGCAGTTTTGGCGGATGTGATCCAGCTTGCTGCGGCGCTCAGCGATTAGTTTGTTCTCTTCAGGTGAAGAAGCTTCTTGTGCGTTTTCGTTTTGAACAGCATCAGTCATTAGAGATGTACCCTGCTTTTATAATTTGGACAGCTATATTTTTTCAAATATAGGCATTTTTACCAATATTATTGGTAAAGCTTAATAGTTGATAAAGCTTACAGACCTGATTTCAGGCTAGCTTCAATAAACTTGTCTAAGTCACCGTCAAGAACCGCTTGAGTGTTACGGTTTTCGATGCCGGTGCGTAAATCTTTGATACGAGAATCATCCAGTACGTAAGAGCGGATCTGACTGCCCCAACCGATGTCTGATTTCGTTTCTTCGCTCGCTTGTTTTTCAGCATTTTGTTTTTGAATCTCAAGTTCAAAAAGCTTAGCACGTAGCTGCTTCATCGCTTGATCTTTGTTCTTATGCTGCGAACGGTCATTCTGACACTGAACCACGGTGTTAGTCGGAACGTGAGTAATACGTACCGCTGATTCCGTGGTGTTTACGTGCTGACCACCAGCGCCAGAGGCACGGTATACATCAATACGTAAGTCAGAAGGATTAATGTCGATCGTAATGTTGTCATCAATCTCAGGATAGATAAACGCAGAGGCAAATGAAGTATGACGACGACCACTTGAATCAAATGGTGACTTACGAACTAGACGGTGAACACCAGTCTCTGTACGTAACCAACCGTAAGCGTACTCACCAGAGATACGTACCGTTGCACCTTTAAGGCCAGCAACATCACCATCAGACACTTCGATAACTTCAGTCTTGAAGCCTTTCGAATCAGCCCAACGTAAGTACATACGCAACATCATTGAAGTCCAGTCTTGAGCTTCTGTACCGCCCGAGCCTGACTGTAAATCGATGTAGCAATCTGATGCATCGTGATCACCAGAGAACATACGACGGAATTCCAGCTTCTCTAGCTTAGCTTCAAGCTCGGCGAGTTCTGGTTCAATCTCATCGAACGTTTCTTGATCTTCTTCTTCAACCGCAAGCTCTAATAGGCCATCAACATCCTCAACGCCTTGGTCAAGTTGGTCGATTGTTTCTACTACCGCTTCCAATGCAGAACGTTCTTTACCTAGCGCTTGAGCACGCTCAGGTTCGTTCCATACATCCGGTTGTTCTAATTCTGCGTTTACTTCTTCTAGACGCTCTTTCTTAGCGTCATAGTCAAAGATACCCCCTCAGGATATTTGTGCGCTCAGACACATCCTGCAGACGGTTTTTTATAGGATTGATTTCAAACATTTTAGCTCATCATTTATGAGTAGAATTTAACCGAAGAATTGTACTCAAAAGTGTGACGGAGATACAGAATTTTTTAGAGCGGTGAACCAAGATTCAATAACTTAATGGGATATAAAATTGACAGGCAGAAAAAACACGTAAAATTTGTAAGGGAAGGAAAGAGAACAAGCTCTGTTTTTGAACAAAGCTTGTTGAATTTGGCGCTATATGATGAGAATTGTTGAGTCTAAAAAGAACTATTTGGCCTCGATGTAATCAATCATCAGCTGCAAAGATTGGTTGCCACGAAACTCGTTAATATCGAGCTTAAATGCAAGGTGCACAGTTTTCACCGAAGCATCAGGCCAGCGGCGTAGGTCCACATTAAAGGCGATACCATCAATCATCACATTGGCCGGGTGACCTTTGTAGAGCGGCTCCAACATCAACTTAAGATGTTTTTCACCCACCAACTTTTGATGCAGTACTTTAAATTCACCATCGAAGATTGGCTCAGGGAAAGCTTGTCCCCACGGACCACCTGAACGAAGCGTTTCGGTGGTGTGCATTGAGAACTCTTCAGGTAACAACTCACCATCAGACAAGATAATGCCCTTCAGTGCTGTTTCTCCAAGCTCATTCTTCACGACATCGTTAAACAGCTTACTGAAGCGATCAAAGTCCTTTTCCATGATGGTTAAGCCTGCCGCCATTGCGTGACCGCCAAACTTAAGAATCAAACCTGGGTTTTGAGTGTCGATTCGGTCCAACGCATCACGCATATGTAAACCCGGAATCGAACGACAAGAGCCCTTTATGCTCCCTTCCCCACCATCAGCGAAAGCAATCACTGGACGATGGTATTTATCTTTGATGCGCGAAGCCAAGATACCAATCACACCTTGATGCCAATCACGCTGGAACAACGCTAAACCCGAAGGCAGATCGTCTTTACCAAACTCAAGGCGCTCACAAAAAGCCATCGCTTCTTGCTTCATACCCTCTTCGATCTCTTTACGTGTTTGGTTCAAACCATCCAGCTCACTCGCCATTCGACGTGCAGCATGGATGTTGTTACTCATTAGCAACTCAACACCAAAAGACATATCGTCCAGTCTGCCGGCCGCATTAATGCGAGGACCAAGTGCAAAGCCAAAATCAGATGCGACTAAACGCTTAGCGTCTCGCTTGGCAATTTCAATCAAAGCTTGAATACCCGGACGAGCTTTACCTGCACGAATACGCTGCAACCCTTGATGTACCAAAATTCGGTTGTTTTCATCAAGCGGGACTACATCGGCAACGGTGCCCAGAGCCACAAGGTCAATCAGTTCCATCAACTTAGGTTCTGTCATGCCGCGTTCTGCAAACCAATTCAACTTACGCATATGAACACAAAGCGCCATCATCAAATAAAAGGCGACACCAACCCCCGCTAAAGCCTTTGATGGAAAAGCGCAGCTTTCAAGGTTCGGATTGACCATCGCATCGACGATGGGCAACTCATGACCCGGTAAATGATGGTCAGTAACTAAAACTTCTAATCCTTTCTCTTTAGCAAAACGAACCCCTTCAATCGAAGAGACACCGTTGTCGACCGTCATGATGACCTCAGCGCCAAGTTCGATAGCCTGCACGACAACTTCAGGACTCAAACCATAGCCATCTTCAAAACGGTTTGGTACCAGATAATCAACATTCGAACTACCCAGCATGCGCAGTGCCAATACCGACAAAGCAGAACTGGTCGCACCATCAGCATCAAAATCACCAACGATGATAATGCGTTTTTGCTGCTGAATGGCTTTGAACAATAATTCAACCGCAGCATCGATACCACCCAGTTTTTGATAAGAGTGTAGGCCTTTCGCTGCTGTCTCTAATTGGTCGGCACTGTTGATTCCGCGACTCACATAGATGCGCTTTAACAAGTCAGGTAAATGAGCAGGTAAAACTGAAGTATCGACCTCAGGACGGCGTTGGATCTCTATCATATAAAAATGGGCCCGATATCAATCAGGCCACTCCTTAAATCAAAAACATGGGGAATATGTTGGTAATACAGAAATGAAGATTACTGCTCTAAACGTTGAAGCAGTTGTGCTGGTGGTAAGTAACCACTCACCAATTCACCACTTGCTAGCACGATAGCTGGAGTGCCATTAATACCAAGCTCACGGCCTAATTGGTATTGCTTAGCGATGATCTGCTTTTGCTCTGCTAGGTTTTTACCAGAAGCTGGCATTTGACGATTGACTTTCGCATCGTGCATGGCTTCTTTTGGATCGTCAGAAGCCCAAATTGCCGCCATTTGGTCGGCAACTTGTCCAGTTGCGCCTTGGCGCGGGTAAGCCATGTAGCGAACAGTAATTCCTAAGTCGTTATAGCCTTGCATTTGGCTATGCAGACGAACACAGTAACCACACGTAATGTCAGTAAATACAGTCACAAAGTACTTTTCATTATCGGCTTTATATTCGATAACCGTATCTGACATTGCCGCGACTTTTTCAGCATTCAACGGCGCTTGACGCTCAGCCAAAACATCACTGAACTTGCCGTTGTCGTCCAAAGAGTAAAGAGTACCCGCGATAAAATGATCACCTTCTGGAGAAGAAAAGATAATGCCGCTGTTCGTTTGAACCTCCAGCAGGCCATCAATATCTGAAGGAACGATCTTATCGACTTTAATACCGATTTTTTCAAAGCGCTTAGTTAACGCAGCGGTATCAATAGCTTGAGCTGAAGCAACTTCTACGGCTGTTGATGTTGGTTCTACTTTCGCTTCTGATGCATTACATGCAGCAATCATAAGAGGAAACGCTAATAGAGGAAGACGGCGTAATACGCTCATTAAGTTCACCTTAAAAATAAATGGATTTAAGCACGTGGATGATGCTGAGCGTGAATTTGCTTCAGCCTCTCGGTCGCCACGTGAGTATAAATTTGGGTTGTCGATAAGTCACTATGCCCCAGCAACATCTGTACGACCCTGAGATCTGCGCCATAGTTCAGTAAATGCGTGGCAAAAGCGTGTCTTAATACGTGTGGTGACAGTAATTCAGTATCAATACCAGCCACAACTGAATAGTGCTTAATACGATACCAAAACGTCTGACGGGTCATTTGCTTGGCACGCTTGCTCGGAAAAACCACATCAGAGCTATTGTCGCCGAGTAGTTGTGGGCGACCTTGTTCAATAAAAGTCTCTATCCAATCCACGGCATTTTCGCCCATGGGAACCAAGCGTTCTTTACCGCCCTTACCGATAACACGTACTACGCCTTGTCTTAAGCTGATGTTTTCCATGGTTAAGCTGACCAGTTCCGTAACACGTAAACCCGTCGCATAGAGTAATTCAAGCATCGCCTTATCACGAAGCTCAATAGGATCGTTCGGATCAGGCGCTTCAAGCAAGGCATCAACCTGTTCTTCGCTCAAATCTTTCGGTAAGCGTTGCGGCAACTTAGGGCTGATCAACAAGGCACTGGGATCATCTCCTCGAATTTTCTCGCGGTGTAAATATTGAAATAAGCGACGAATTGCCGACAGCATGCGAGCACGAGAAGTCTGCTTAAAATCAGCGTCAGCTAACCAGCCTTGATAATCCTGTAAACCAGAAAGGCTAATGAAGTCGAGGCGATAATTGTTCTTTTCCATCCACGCTAATAACTTGGATAAATCAGTACGATACGAGACGAGGGTATTTTCAGATAATCCTCGCTCCATCCACATAGCATCTAAAAACTGCTCAACGAGACCGTGGTCTGCGCTCTGCCCTTGAGGCGACTGCATAGTGTTACTCACAATATTGGAAACTGTTTTGAGAGTATGCCAGAGCAAATATGAATGCCATAAAAATTACGACTTGAGCGGATAATCGCTGCAATCGAAGTCGATTTATGGTTAGAATTCGCCATCTGAAATTAAAATCGAACGTTTGCTATGAAAATTGGATTATTTTACGGCTCAACCACCTGCTACACAGAAATGGCAGCAGAAAAAATTCGCGGCATAATTGGTGAAGACCTAGTTGATATCCATAACGTGAAAGAAACCCCTCTTTCATTGATGGCGGACTACGACCTTTTGTTGCTAGGGATTTCTACTTGGGATTTCGGTGAAATTCAAGAAGATTGGAATGAGCTGTGGGAAGACATCGCAACCACGCCAATGAAAGGCAAGGTTGTTGCTCTGTTTGGTCTAGGTGATCAAGAGGGCTACGGTGAATGGTTCTTAGATGCGATGGGACTATTGCATGATGAACTGAAAACCGCTGGCGCTGAATTTGTCGGCTTCTGGCCAAACGATGACAGCTACAAGTTTGAAGCATCTAAAGCGTTAACGGAAGACAAATCTCAGTTCGTTGGCTTAGCTCTGGATGAAGATTCACAGTACGAACTCAGCGACGAACGCATCGCAACTTGGGTTGAACAAGTACTCGTCGAGTACAGCGAAAAGCTTTAAGTTCAGTTTTCTTAAAGCTAAGCGTTAAGAATTAAGCGCGAGTTTCTAACCCTAAGCTGAAAAAACATGATCGATTAGATACAAAAAGGCCTCATCACTGCAAAGTAATGAGGCCTTTTCTATTCAACTTTATATTGAATACGGACTAACGATTTAATCTTAACGGAAGATTAAACCGTCTCTTCAGCCATCTCTTGCTCTGTTGCTTTACCAACAAAGAACATACAGATGATTGCTGCAGTCGTTGGCAATAACCAACCCATACCGAACTCAAATAGCGGAAGCATGTTAAGTGCAGATACATCGATACCCGCAACTTTAGCGCCATCAATAAGAGCAAACATCAGTGACACTAAAACAACCACACGGTAAGCCGCTTTTGGATTAGGGAAGCGGCTGCGCAAGAACGTCAGTGCTACCAATGCGATTGCTACTGGGTACAGTGCAAACAGTACTGGAACAGATAGAGAAATCAGCTGAGAAAGGCCAACGTTCGCAACGGTTGCACAAGCTACACCATTGATGATTACCCAAGTCTTGTAAGACAGAGGCGTTAGCGAGCTGAAATAATCAGAACATGCTGAAACAAGGCCGATTGCCGTTGTTAGACATGCTAGCAATACGATCACTGAAAGTACTAGCTGACCAGATGGGCCAAATAGTGATTGAACGTAAAGGCTTAGGATAGCACCGCCATTGTCAGCACCTGCAGCTACTGTTGCACTCGTTGCGCCTAAGAAGAACAAAGAGATGTAAACAAACGCTAGACCAGCTGCAGCAATACAACCTGCGCTGATTAAATACTTAGTCGTTGCCGCGCGATCAGTAATTCCTTTGCTGCGAATCGCATCAACAATCAGCATGCCGAACATCAAAGAAGCAAAAGTATCCATGGTGTTGTAACCTTCAAGGAAACCTTTGGTTAGTGGCTGAGTGATATATTCTCCGTGTGCCGCAAAAATGTCGCCTTGAGGGTTAACAAACACAGCAATCGCCAATACAACTAAACCAACGAATAGTACAGGTGTAAGCACCTTACCAATAACGTCGATTAGCTTACCTTGAGACCATGAGAAGAACATCGCTACAACAAAAAATGCAATCGAAAAGAACGTAAGGTGAGCTTGAGAGGCATCGATGAAGAACGGTTTCACCGCCATCTCATAAGCAACAAGACCGGTACGCGGTGCAGCAAATGCAGGACCAATGATAATAAAGATCAGCACAGCCATAATGGTAGCTGCTCGCTTAGGAAGATCTTTGGTTAGATGGCCCCAAGAGCCACCAGCCACAGCCACAGCAACGATAGTGATTAATGGCAGACCAACGGCGGTCAGCAAGAAACCAAACATCGCTGGAAGGAAATGGTCACCAGCTAATTGACCAGCAAGAGGTGGGAAGATGATGTTACCCGCACCTAAGAAAAACGCAAAAAGCATAAAGCCCAATGCCATTATATCTGTTAGTTTTAGACTCTGTTTCACAGATAATCCTTAATTATATTTATGAGTTTATGTTGTGCTTACATGAATGTTACAGCTCAAAGCTGCCAATCAATCTATAAAATAGTCGCGCATAATGACGAAACACTTGGCTAGCTGCAAGTCACCACAAAAAAACACCATATAAATTTGCATATGAGAACCAAAAGCAGTGGATTCCACTGGATACAGAAAAATAGACGCAATTATAAACTAACCACAATTCACAACAATAGCTTTCCAAACAGAACATTGATTCATACAACTAATTAACATTAGAGCTAATCACTTAAAAAATCTCGATAATCAGAACATTCATGAAAGACAAAACAATAGAAACCAAAAGCTTCAATTTTAAAAAATTCTCTATTTACGGTGGACAAAGCGGCATGCCCGTTAGCACCGATGGCGTACTACTTGGAGCGTGGATTAACCTTGCACCGAAATCATCGGTACTCGACATAGGGACAGGAACTGGCTTATTAGCCTTGATGACGGCACAACGCTATGAAGATGCCTCTATCTTTGCGATCGATATTGATCTGCACGCGATTGATGCGGCGACAATCAACATTGAGCAGTCGCAGTGGCAAGATCGCATCTCTCTTCATCATGGCAGTGTGTTAACGGCGGATTTTTCACAAAGATTTGATGCGATTATCTGTAACCCACCCTACTTCAACTCTGGTGAACAGGCGCAGCAAAGCCAAAGAGCAACGGCCAGACATACAGGAAGCTTGGATCACCTTCAGCTTGCCATGCGTTGTTTCGAACTTACCACAGAAAATGCAACCGCAAGCTTCATACTGCCGACTCCAGAAGGAGAAGGTTTCATCAAGCTTGCCCAGCAATGTGGTTGGTATCTAGCAAAACGCCTTGATGTGAAAACAACAAACAAAAAAACCGCTAGCCGAATTTTGTTTGAGTTATCTAAAGATCCTGCTTGCGAGCAAGATTTGCAGTGTGAATCGCTCACGATCCACAACAATAATGGTTATAGCGAGGCATTTATTGCCCTTACTAAAGATTTTTATCTCAAGATGTAGCAAATACCATGTGATCCTAATCACTAATGCTTCTATAATGTCCGACTACTCTTTTTTATCGTCTGCTTTTTGAGGCAGAAACATTTATTGCTTGTGGAGAAACAACAGTGATCAGAACCTTTGCAGAACTCGATCTAAACCAAGAGCTGCTTAAAGCAATTGACGAAATGGGCTACGAACGCCCAACACAGATACAAGCTGAAGCAATCCCACAAGCGTTAGATGGAAGAGACGTTTTGGCTTCTGCGCCAACAGGTACTGGTAAAACAGCATCATTTGTATTGCCAGCACTGCAATACCTACTGGATTTCCCACGTAAGAAATCTGGCCCTGCACGTATGCTTATCCTAACGCCAACGCGCGAGCTGGCAATGCAGATCACCGAACAAGCACGTGAACTTGCTAAATACACCAGCCTGAACATCTTCACGATCACGGGCGGTGTGATGTACCAAGAGCACGCAGATATCTTAAGTACAACTCAAGATATCGTAGTCGCAACACCTGGTCGTTTAATGGAATACATTGAAGGTGAGCGTTTCGATTGTCGTGCGATTGAATGGTTAGTTCTGGATGAAGCAGACCGCATGCTAGACATGGGCTTTGGTCCTGTCGTTGACCGTTTGTCAGCAGAGTGTCGCTGGCGTAAACAAACTTTACTGTTCTCAGCAACACTAGAAGGTAAAGGTATTGAGGGCTTCACTGAAGATCTACTTAAAAACCCAGCGGAGATCGATGCTAAATCATCGCTTCGTGAGCGTAAGAAGATCACTCAGTGGTATCACCGTGCCGATTCAGCTAAACACAAACTTGATATCCTAAAACATATCATCACTGAACAAGCTGAGCGCAGCATCATCTTCTTGAAAACTCGTGATCGCCTAGGTGATCTACGAGCTCAACTTGAAAGCGCGCAAATCCCATGTGCATGGATCCAAGGTGAAATGCCTCAAGATCGCCGTAACAATGCGATTGCTCGTTTTCGTGACGGTTCGGTAAACGTACTTCTCGCGACTGACGTTGCTGCACGTGGTATCGACCTTCCAGACGTAAGCCACGTAATCAACTACGACATGCCACGTACTGCTGATGTCTACCTGCACCGTATTGGCCGTACTGCTCGTGCTGGTAAAAAAGGTAACGCGGTTTCTATCATTGAAGCGCACGACCAGCTGATGATTGAGCGTGTAGCTCGTTACACTGAAGAACCGATCAAAGAGCGCTTTATCGAAGGTATGCGTCCAACACATAAGAAAGCGGCCGTGACTAAGAAGAAGAAACCGAAGAAAGAAGACAAGAAAGCGGTAGAGAAACAAAAAATCGCGAAGAAGAAAAAAATCGCGAAGAAAAAGAAAGCAGCAAAGAAGAAATAATCTAACTGCTTCAACGATTCCATAAAAAAGCCCCATGCAGTTCGCAGCATGGGGCTTTTCTTTGTCTGGCCTGTTATCTGGCTAAATAATTCGTCTCTAATTTTAATTACAGGCTAAAGCCGAGACTAACTCGTTAGCCAAGGGCTGCTAGCTTTGCTCTTCACGCTTGAAAACAAGCTCTTTCGCATTCGACTCTTCTTCAACGAAATAGTAACCCGCCGTATCAAATTGAGTTAGCGCTTCTACCGAATCAATTTTGTTCTCGATAATGTAGCGAGCCATCATGCCGCGCGCTTTCTTCGCGTAGAAACTGATCACCTTGTATTGACCGTTCTTACAATCTTTAAATACTGGGGTAATCACTTGGCCGTCAAGGTTCTTTGGCTTCACGGCTTTAAAGTATTCGTTCGACGCTAGATTGATCAGCACATTATCACCCTGAGCATTCAACGCTTCATTGAGCTTGTCTGTGATGATGTTACCCCAGAACTGATACAAGTTAGTACCACGAGCATTCGCCAAGCGTGTCCCCATCTCTAGGCGGTATGGCTGCATCAAATCTAACGGCTTAAGCAAACCATATAACCCAGAAAGCATGCGCAGGTGGTTTTGTGCGTAGTCAAAATCTTCATCCGATAAAGTCTCAGCGTCTAGGCCAGTGTAGACATCGCCCTTAAAGGCTAGGATTGCTTGGCGTGCGTTGTCTTGGGTAAAAGTCTCGCTCCACTGCTCAAAGCGCGCTACGTTCAACCCTGCGATTTTATCGCTGACTTTCATCAGTGCAGAAACATCTACTGGCGTCAGCTTACGGCACTCTTCAATCAGCTCAGCAGAGTGTTCAATAAACTCAGGCTGACTAAAGCGTTCAGTCGCTAATGGTGATTCGTAATCAAGTGTTTTGGCTGGAGAAACGACAACTAACATAACTTTACCCTAATCGGTTATCTAACTGGATGCTGCTAGAGTATAGAAAAAACATCAACTTGTCTTTATGACTCTTCCTATTACTTCTATAGGGAGAATGAGCTTTGATAGACAGAATTAGGCAAATGACAGGCAAAGAAAAAGGCTAAGGTCGAAACCTTAGCCTTTCTAATCACTTTAGGATGAGCTGTTTATCGCTCCAACAAGATTACTTCTTGTTGTTGTCCCAAATACCGTCTTCCAGCTGAGACTTAAGCTCTGGGAAGTCATTCGAATCAAATGTTGGTACTTTACCTGCGTCTAGTTGACGGTTGTAGTCTTTCGCTAGCTTAATCACGATACCCGATAGCAGGATAATCGCCGCCAAGTTTACAATCGCCATTAGGCCCATCGATACGTCAGCCAGTGCCCATACTGTTGGCAATGTCGCTAGAGAACCGAACATAACCATACCCAGAACAACGATACGGAATAGCACTAGGCCTTTCTTGTTGTTGTGCTCAAGGAAGATAAGGTTCGTTTCAGCGTACGAGTAGTTTGCAATGATTGAAGTGAAAGCGAAGAAGAAAATCGCTACCGCTACAAAGATGCCGCCCCATTCGCCCACTTGTGCCGTTAGTGCACGTTGCGTGAGTTCGATACCCGTTACTTCACCATGTGGTACATACTCACCAGACATTAGGATGATTGCTACTGTTGCTGAACAGATAACAATTGTGTCCATGAATACGCCTAGCATTTGCACGTAACCTTGCGATGCTGGATGCGGTGGGTAAGGCGTAGCAGAAGCTGCTGCGTTTGGCGCAGAACCCATACCCGCTTCGTTCGAGAACAAACCACGTTTGATGCCGTTAATCATTGCTTGTGCGATCGCGTAACCTAGGCCACCCGCGGCTGCTTCTTGCAGACCAAAAGCACTCTTGAAGATAAGAGCCAGAACTTCAGGCACTTTCTCAATGTTCATTAGCATTACGTAGATAGCGATAGCTAAATAAGCCAGTGCCATGATTGGAACAATGATTTCTGCAGTACGAGCGATCTTACGGATACCACCGAAGATAACGAATGCAGAGATAATTACGATACCAACACCAACGTAGCCGCGCTCAAAGTCGAATGCCGTATTCATTGCGCTTGCAATTGCGTTTGCTTGAACCGCGTTGAATACTAGACCAAATGCGATGATTAGGAAGATAGAGAATAGAACCCCCATCCAACGCATACCTAGGCCTTTCTCCATGTAGTATGCAGGGCCGCCACGGTAGTTACCGTCGTTATCACGCGTTTTGTATAGCTGTGCTAGAGTGCTTTCAGCAAATGATGTTGCCATACCTAGCATGGCGATTAGCCACATCCAGAAGATAGCACCAGGGCCACCGGCGGTTAGTGCTACAGCAACACCTGCCATGTTACCTGTACCGACACGAGCAGCAAGACTAGTACAAAGAGCTTGGAAAGAAGAGATACCAGCACTGTCTGCTTTACGGCTGTTTCTGAGAACAGAGAACATGTGGCCGAAATGGCGGAATTGAATGAAGCCTAGTCGTACAGTGAAGTAGATACCCACACCAACGAGTAAGTAAACTAAGATAGATCCCCAAAGGAGATCGTTCATCAAATTGATTAAGTCTGTCACGTGAACCTCGTAATTGAGTTTAAGCACTGATCTTGCTTCCGAGCCTTCCTCTAGATCACCTATGCCAGTGTCAATAGTTGTGTCGGCATTAGTTTTATATTTATTTGCTGCGATCTAGATTGTAAATGTCGCTTCATGCATCCATTTTACGTATCAGTGTATTTTTTGACGGGCGGATAATGCAGCGAGACGGCCTAAAAATCAATATGCAATAGAGTTTATATTTAAATGACATTTCACTAATAACACACCTTTTGTTAACACAATTCTCAACAATTAAGCCCAATAAAAGTCACATTACCGGGACATAATATCAACAAAAATCAGTCCTCCAACAAAACAAGGACGCCATGTTATATAAATACCGTCAGCCTAGGCTTTACAAGGTATAGTGAAGATATGTGCATTTTTCTAGAACAATGAGATTCCCATACCGCGCAGCGCAGTGTGCAACTGAATGCACCACTATCAGAATGCTATCCCTTTCGCACAATGAATTAACATTCAATAACCACTAATTTAATCGTTTACTCATGTTTGTTTGCTCATTTTTTGTACACAAAAATCACCACAATGTGTGAGCATGCATAAAAAAATAGAACAAAAGCTTCATGGATTTGAAACAAATGAGAAATAAATCAAGGTTATTGTAGACTTAAATATGATATTTAATGGTTCGTAAGAACGAGTCCCACGGAAGGAGATATGGCTTATGGATAGCTTTCAATTTGATGAAATATCAGAACTAGAAATACCTCGTGCAACTCAAAAAACACGCTCCAAACCACTCAAGCGTAAATGGCGTGAAATCGAAGCAATCAACGACCGTAGACAGCTTGAAAAAGAGTTAAGAGAGATGAACCTAGGCCTCGACTTCAGCCTCGACGATATAAAGCTTTAATCAGCACGACAATAGAATAAAAACTAAAAGGCACCTATAAAGGTGCTTTTTTATTCTATTTGTACCGTCCTAAATATGATTACTCGCCAATTCAAAGCATCGTTTTGAACGCCTATGACCGAAGATAAAGAGTCAACAAGTATCAAGCGACTAATACAGAAGACACCTCAACATAGAGGTGCTTCAAAACTCATATTAGCTGTACTGATAGACTAAACGCACTCTTGTTCATTTTGTCGTACACGAGCTGCAAGCTGGCGGTATTGATCAGCAATCGTCTCTCCAAAGACAGGGTCGTTTTCAGGTTGAAGCCATTGCGATTCAACCTCTTGCCAATCTTTCACAGTAAATTCCTCAATAATCATTGGCAATACATGCTTCTCTTCATATTCCATGTGCTTTCTCTGCGCCTTTACAAAAGCTTCAAGCTGTTCAATAAACACTTGCTGAGGAACTACCGCATCTTGGAGGATCATATCGACTAACCCCAAAAAGTCGGCGGTTTTTTCCGAAAGCAATTGATGCTCTAGCTCCAAGTCTTCAATCACTTGGTCACTTCCATATTGCTTAAGGTAATACCGATAAATGACATCTTCTTTAGGATGATGCACCTTTTCCGAATGATTCATCAAATAATGAACCACCTCAGCGATCAGGCTGTAGTTTATTTCACGCTCTTGTTTTAGACACTCTAACTTATTATTGAGAATCGCGAGCAAACGAGCCATATAGCCATGCTCTCGTCTTATCCTTTCAATCATCATAGTATTGCACTCCATTACACCTACTATTTACAAGTGTATACGAAGATGCTTATTTATGGTTTGACCCTGCTCAGAAAACCATCAATCTATAATTCTGTTGGTAGCCGCCAATCGATAGGTTGTTGATCAATAGAAGAAAGCAGCTTATTAGTTGTTGAGAAATGCTGACAACCGAAGAAACCACGACGTGCGGATAATGGCGATGGGTGAGGTGCAACCAACACATGATGTTTTTTGGCATCAATCACTTGGCCTTTCTTTTGAGCATGCGCTCCCCAAAGCAAGAAGATGATAGGTTCAGAACGCTGATTCAACTCAGCGATGATCGCATCAGTAAAGCTCTCCCAACCACACTTTGCATGTGAGTGTGCTTTCGCCTCTTCTACCGTTAGGACTGTATTCAACATTAACACCCCTTGCGATGCCCAAGATTCAAGAAAACCATGACTAGGAGCCTCAAAACCCTTTATATCTTGTGCAAGCTCTTTGTACATATTACGTAGCGAAGGTGGAATTTTTACACCTGGCAGTACAGAAAAAGCTAAGCCATGCGCTTGATTGGCACCGTGATAAGGGTCTTGACCTAAGATAACCACTCGCACCGACTCAAAAGGTGTCATATCAAAGGCACTGAACACCTGATCTTGTGGAGGGTAGACAGTTTTCCCACTATTACGTTGCTGTTCGACAAAAGTGAGAACATTTTGGAAATACTCTTTCTCACGTTCATCATTAATGATGGATTCCCATGTCTTTGGTGCGCTCATCGTATTACTTCCCAATCATCAAGGTTTCTAGAGGTTGCCGACCTTTCGCTACACAAAAAAATAGCTGTATCGGCTAACTATCCTAAATAAGGATCTAGTTATACCTCATACAGCTATCAATAAACATGATGTGTAGGGTTCACTTGTTGATGAATCATAATAATCAGTTCAAGTTGTGTTTATCTCTATTAACCACTTTTCTGCTGTGTACGATGATGACCATGGTTATGTACATGACGGTTTGGTGTCGGTAAACGACTTGCGACAGAAACAGTTTGAGTTTGGGCTATTGAATACATAAAAGCACCTCCTATAAGACTTCGTGAACTACATATTCACTTTAAGACTATGAAAGAAAGGTGCCAATTATTAGAAATAGAAGGAAATTAATTTCCGCCTCTATATATTACATTTCTTCACTCATAGCCGTTGCTGAGTGATGAAACATTCTAAGTTGTTGAATTTCCTCATTCCATATTGTTGAATCAATGGTTTCCAAGATAAGAGGGATACCATTAAAACGAGAATCCGAGGCAATATATTCAAAACAGTCCCAGCCAATCTCACCTTTTCCTAAAGAATGATGTCTATCTACTCGGCTTGCGAACTCAGCTTTTGAATCATTGATGTGCATTGCTCTTAGATAGTGCATGCCCACGATACGGTCGAACTCAGCAAAAGTATGCTCACACGCTTCTTTTGTTCTTAGGTCATAACCGGCAGTAAAGGTATGGCAAGTATCTAAACACACACCGACGCGTGACTTATCGTCTACTTGATCGATGATCTCTGCTAGGTGCTCAAACTTCCAACCAAGATTAGAGCCTTGCCCAGACGTATTCTCGATCACCGCAATCACATCAGGCACCGCTTGGTGAGCCAAATTAATCGACTCAGCGATCTTGGCCAAGCATTCGGTTTCAGAGATCTTCTTTAAATGACTCCCTGGATGAAAATTCAAAAGCGTTAAACCAAGTTGATTACAACGCTCCATTTCATCGATAAAAGCCGCACGTGACTTTTCTAGCTTCTCTTCTTCTGGTGCCCCTAAGTTAATAAGGTAAGAATCATGAGGAAGAATATGTTCAGCAGTAAAGCCTAACATTTTGCAGTTGGCTTTAAAGGCGCTGATGGTTTTGGCTTCTAGCGGCTTTGCCGCCCATTGTCTCTGGTTCTTAGTAAACAATGCAAAAGCATTGGCGCCAATCTCACGAGCGCGCATTGGCGCTTGATCAACACCGCCCGCTGCAGACACATGAGCACCAATAAACTTGATATTTGTTTGAGGCTTTGAGGCTGAATTATTGTTTGTCATTAAATCACTTTACACTTTCAGAATGCTTAATAAATAAAGGGTCGTATCAGTTGTAGTTCAATAAAAACACAACAAATGTAGTAAAATTACTACACATACAACTGTTAAATATTTTTTATACTTTAAAATATTTTGTAATTACTTTGTTTTCAAAGGTTTTATTGATTTACCTCAATATAATTACCTTTGTAAAAATATGGTTTTTGGTTGTTTTTTGACTTAAATCAATGTTAACCTTACTAATATTAGGTATATATTACCCAGCTCAATAAAAATCGAAAGTTAACACCATAATCAAACCACATTCAGTGGACTAGGAGATAGTTATGATCCAAGGTATTCAAATTACTAAAGCAGCGAACGATGACCTACTAAACTCAATCTGGCTACTAGATAGCGAGAAGAATGAAGCTCGTTGTGTTGTTGCTACTTCAGGTTTCGAAGCTGACCAAGTTATCTCAGCTGCAGACCTAGGCGAGTACGAAAGCCGTGAAGTTGCAATCGAAGCAGCGCCACGCATCGAAGGTGGCCAACACCTAAACGTTAACGTTCTTAAGCGTGAAACGTTAGAAGATGCAGTTGCTCACCCAGAGAACTACCCACAACTAACTATCCGTGTATCGGGTTACGCTGTACGTTTCAACTCTCTAACTACTGAACAGCAACGTGACGTTATCGCACGTACGTTCACTGAGTCTCTATAATTTTTTAGAGCTTGAATTAGAATACAAAAACGGCGCTCATTGAGCGCCGTTTTTATTTGTTCAACAATACATATGTACGTTACGGTTGAACTCGGCGTAGTACCGTTTTCAGAGCTTCAAAATCATTGTCTAGATCTTCAGACAACAATTCCATCGCCGCGTGCTTAGCCAGTGGACCAGGTAACTCAATATCTGTACCTAAAATATCATCAACCACTTCTTTGAACTTCGCAGGGTGCGCAGTACACAGGAACAAGCCAGTTTCGTTTTCTTGCAGTTGCTCTTCCAGTAGGCGGTAAGCAATCGCACCATGTGGTTCACAAAGGTAACCTTGTGCTTTTAAGTCGCGCACTGACTCAGCGCTCTGCTCGTCAGAGACCTTACCTTTCCCTAGTGTATCTAAACCCCAACCTTTCAGTTGGCAAAGCTCTTCGATACGAGGCCAGTTGTTTGGTTGGCTAACGTCCATCGCGTTTGATGTTGTCGCAACCGTTGGTTTTGGATCCCATTTCCCCGTTTCAAGGTAGCGAGGAACCGTATCATTTTCATTGGTCGCTGCAATGAAGCGCTTCACTGGCAAACCAAGAGCTTTAGCCAATAGGCCAGCCGTTAGATTACCGAAGTTACCACTTGGGACTGAAATAACGAGGTTCTCACGCTGTTCTTTGGTGAGCTGAGATGCAGCCTCAAAGTAGTAACAGATTTGAGCCATTAAACGACTGATGTTGATTGAGTTTGCTGAGTTTAAGCCAATCTCTTTACGCAATTCAGCGTCATCAAATGCGTCTTTAACCAACGCCTGACACGCATCAAAATCACCATCGATTGCCACAGTGTGGATGTTTTTACCTAGCGTACAGAACAGCTTTTCTTGTAGTGGGCTGATCTTGCCTTTCGGATAAAGGATCACAACATTGATGTCTTTCATACCGTAGAAAGCATGCGCAACCGCAGCGCCAGTATCACCAGATGTCGCGGTTAAGATTGTGATTTGACCACCATCAGATACCGCTGCTAAAGATTGAGCCATGAAACGGCCACCGAAATCTTTAAATGCCAGTGTTGGACCGTGGAACAATTCAAGCGCGTAGACGCCGTCTTTTACTTGATTGATCGGTGCTGGGAATTGGAATGCCGCATCCACTAATTGATCAATTTGTTCCTTTGGTAATTCATCACCGATTAAAGCCGATAGGATCTTTGAGCTACGAGGGACAAAGTCCTCTGCTAGCAGCGCATCGATATCATCAAACTTCGGCAGCTCTGATGGGAAAAATAGACCTTGATTACGACCTAAACCTTGACGAACGGCTTGGCCAAAAGAGACTTGCTCATCGTTTTCTTTGATGTTGTACAGCTTCATAACTCACTTCCTGTAACGATCGAACCTTGTTTGTCTAAACGACAAACGTGGACGAATCCTTCTTCATTTTGTACGTAATTTTGTTCTAACCAACGTGCAACACGCTCGGCGACATCTTGTTCTTTGCAAATGCTAAACAGAGTTGGGCCACTACCGGAAATACCAGTAGCCAGTGCACCGGCTGAAGTTGCGTACTTACGCGCATCAGCAAACCCTGGAAGCAGTTTCTCACGATATGGTTCAGCAATCACGTCTTTGATCATCTTAGCTGCCAGTTCAGGTTGGCCTGAGTGGCAAGCGTGGATGAAACCAGCTAAATGGCGACCATGTGCAATCACATCTTGACGACGGTATTGAGATGGTAGGATTTCTCTCGCCTCAGCGGTTGAAACCTTAATGCCCGGATAAGCCATTACCCAGAACCAATCATCAAAACACGGTACTTCTTGGCTAATGATGCCTAACTCTTCAAGCATAAGCTGGACACCACCAAGGTAGCATGGCGCAACATTATCGTAATGTATACCGCCTGAAATCTTACCTTCCATTTCACCCATTAGGGCAAGGAGTTCGGTTTCATCCAGTGGTTGTCCGTGAAAACGGTTCAGAGCATCAAGCGCCGCTACAATTGAACATGCACTTGAACCTAAACCAGAACCGATAGGCATGTTCTTCTCTAGTGTCATCTCCAAAGGCTTAACCGAAACGCCTTTCTTATCTAACTCTCTAGAGAACACCACCCAACAGTCATAAACGATATTTTCTTTGGTTTCAGTTGGCAGTTTAGAAACAAAGCTACCCGCTGTTTTTAGTGAAAACGCTTGATCACCAGCTTTAACCATTACTCGATCACCAAGTAATGTGCCATCCACTGGAGACACAGCGGCCCCCAGCACATCAAACCCTACACTGACATTACCGATTGATGCAGGAGCATAAACGACAACATCCATATCACTTGAACTCATTCCTAAACTCCTAATTTCCAACCAAGAGTACGCATCACATCAGAGAATACGCCTGCTGCTGTTACTTCAGTACCCGCACCGTAACCACGAAGTACAAGAGGGATTGGTTGGTAGTAACGACTGTAGAATGCCAGCGCATTCTCGCCATCTTTAATCTTGAACATTGGGTCGTCGCCATCAACAGCTGCGATACGAACTTTACACTTACCATCGGTGATTTCACCGACATAGCGAAGTACTTTGCCTTCTTCTGCGGCGATAGCTGACTGCTCTTTGAAATAAGCATCCGCTTCTGGCAAACGAGCCATAAACTCTTCCACCGTACCTGAATCATCAAAACCCGGTGGCAATGCTTGGTCAACTTCAACGTCTTCAAGCTCAAGCGCCATACCAGCTTCACGAGCAAGAATAAGCAGCTTACGTGCGACATCCATACCAGATAGGTCATCACGAGGATCAGGTTCAGTAAAGCCGTTATCTTTAGCAATGTTTGTTGCTTGGCTAAGTGTCATACCTTCATCAAGCTTACCGAAGATGTAAGACAGAGAACCAGAAAGAATACCGTTGAATTTTTCAAGCTCATCACCTGCAGAGATTAGGTTCTGTAGGTTTTCGATTACCGGTAGACCTGCGCCTACTGTTGTCTCGTACATCAACTTACGACGAGAGTTACGTGCAACTTCACGAAGCTGATGGTAGTAAGCCATGCTTGCTGTGTTGGCTTTTTTGTTTGGTGTTACAACATGGAAACCAGCCGCTAGGAAGTCCGCGTATTGAGCAGCAATACCTTCGCTAGACGTACAATCAACCAACACAGGGTTGATGATGTGGTTACGTTGAACTAGAGCCGCTAAACGCGCTAGGCTGAACTCTTCTGTCGCGCTCGACATACGATCACGCCATTGCTCTAACGGCAGACCATCGCTGTCTAACAACAAACCTTTGCTGTTTGCTAAACCACACACGCGAATCACAATACCTTTCTCAGCCAGTTTGCCTTGTTGACGTTGGATCTGGTCAACAAGTTCACCTCCAACACCACCAACACCGACAACGAATACGTCAAGGAAGTGCTTCGAGTTAAATAGATTCTCGTGACACGCTTTTATCGCTTCTGAGATTTTATCTTCAGGGATAACCGCAGAGATCGCGCGTTCTGATGAGCCTTGAGCGATAGCAACAATGTTGACATTTACTTCAGCTAAAGAAGAGAAGAACTGAGAAGCAACACCACGTGATGTGCGCATACCGTCACCCACCAGTGTAACAATCGCTACGTCGTCCATGAACTCGACTGGCTCTAACAAGCCATCTTTTAATTCAAGTTCAAACGCCTCTGATAGCACTTGCTTTGCTCTTACTTTATCAGCCGATTCAATACAGAAGCTGATACTGTACTCAGAAGAAGATTGAGTAATAAGGACAATAGATACACCCGCAGAAGACATCGCGCCAAACACACGGCTCGCCATGCCTACCATGCCTTTCATACCAGGGCCAGATACGTTAACCATCGTTAGGTCACTAAGAGTTGTGATGCCTTTGATCGCTAGGTTATCTTCGCCAGTGTCTTGACCAATCAAAGTACCTGCACCCTGTGGGTTAAAGCTGTTTTTGATTAGGCAAGGGATATGAAATTGCGCGATAGGAGCAATAGTTTTCGGATGTAGAACCGAAGCACCAAAATAAGAAAGCTCCATCGCTTCTTGGTAGCTAAGCGATTTAAGAAGACGAGCGTCATGCACCAAACGTGGGTCACAGTTGTAAACACCGTCTACATCTGTCCAGATCTCACAACAATCCGCGCGTAGACACGCCGCTAGAACCGCTGCTGAGTAATCAGAGCCGTTACGACCAAGCGTTACTAACTCACCTTTTTCATTACCGGCCGTGAAGCCCGGCATGATGTTTACGTGACCTTGTGGAAGGGGTGATTGACGGAAGTTCTGAGTAGAAACATCCACATCAACCATCGCTTCAAGGTGATCACCTTTAGCGTATAAGTACTGAACTGGGTCAATCAGGCTTGCTGGTTGGCCTTTCGCTTCAAGTACCGCTTTCATTAACTGGATGGAGATTCGCTCACCTTTACTGATGATACGAGCATTAACATGATTCGGGCACATACCTAAGAGGTTAATGCCATTTACAAACTGTTTTAGTTGAGCAAGAGACGTATCCACTTGCTCTTGAAATGCAGAACCATCAACACCCGGTAATACAGCCTGAATCTCTGTAAACAGATTCGCAAATGATGATTCGATTTCTGCAATTTGTGCTTCTGCTTCACCATTTTTTAGTGCCGCTTCAATAACAGCAACTAGCTTATTGGTTGTTTTTCCTGGAGCCGATAGTACAACGGCTAGCTCTTCTTGCTGGGCATTATTAGCGATGATATCAGCCGCTCGTAAAAAACGATCTGCATCAGCTAATGATGAACCTCCAAATTTTAAAACGCGCATCCCTTTCTCCATAAGTCATAAAAATGGTACAAAAAAAGGCCTGTATCTTGTGGGATACAGGCCTTTCTTTTAAAATCCGTTACTTAGCAGCCTGCCCCAACAATGTGAATGTCGGTAATAATAATGGTGGTGGTCATTACTAGGTGGCTTAGGTGCTGCATATCAAATTCTCTGCTTGTGCTTTACTCTACGTGTATCAATTTTTACCACTAGACGTCAATGAAAAGTTGCGTTTTTTTTACATTCACGTCATTTTTCAGAGCAAACAGCCATTTCAGCGACAAAACGTCCTAAAACAGCTCCCAACTTAAAAGCGGAATTAGATTGCTAGATGAAGCGAAGTCATAAGTTGCATATATAGTCATAACAAAATGCTATATCGATTGTACAGCGAACGCACAACTTCTGTGCTTTAATTGAACGATAACGTTCGTAAAACAATAATAATGACATCAGGAGTGGGAAGTGAAGAGATTATTTATTCTTTTAGCCTTTGCTATGCCTGTCATTTGTTCAGCGAATAGTTTGCCTCTACTGAGTGGTTTACCATTACTTCCCAGTCAAATCGATCGTTCGTCTCATAAATTCTTCATCTCAACGCAAAATGCCTCAAGTGAAAGCTTCGACACTTGGAAAATCGACAGTGGTTACTCATACAGTCTGTTTGCTGATGTTGACCTTTATGTAGGTACACGAATCAACAGCGATTCACTTAAGTATGAAAGCGGATTTTTAAGTGGTGTCAGTTATCAGTTCTCAGAAAGGATCTCTTTTAACAGTTCTCTGCACACCTATAAAGACGAAGAAGAAGACAACGAAAAGTCATTAGCTGCAGAAGTTTCAAGCCGAGTACAACTTACCGATAATTTGGATTTGCATGCCACCCTTGATTACGAAGAGTGGCAGCAAGGTGTTGAAGTGGGGTTAGGATTTCGATTTTAATCGAATTCGGTTGTCCTTCATGAGTTCGCATGCGTTTTGATTTTTCAGTAGCTCAAGATCTTAGCGTCAACCTGTGCACGCAACAAACCGTTCCTCAATCCAATAATTCCAGCCTATTGTACTTAAACCTGTTAAGATTCAATTAACAATTCAGATGAAATTAATACACCATTCCAATCCGCATAAATGTAATCACCAGGTTGAATCAACTGATTGTGGACAGAAAGAGTGACATTAACCTGACCAACACCGCGTTTCTCTGTTTTGAATGGAGATGCACCAAGCGCCTGCACCCCAAGGTCCATTTGCGACATCATGCCGACATCGCGCACGGCACCGTTCACAATCACGCCTTCCCATCCATTTTCTATTGCTAGAATGGCGAGCTGATCGCCAAGAAGCGCTTTCTGGCACGAGCCATTTCCATCGACAACAAGCACTTTACCAATGCCATCAGTCTCTAAAACCTCGCGAACCTTGGAATTATCGTGATAACAACGAACTGTTACAATTTTTCCAAAGAACGCACCACGTTGACCGAAGTTCTGTAATGGTAGGTTAAGTAATGTGACTTTGCTTTCAAACTCATCACACAAGTCGGGTGTTATATCGTGCATATATCCTCCGTGAGTAAGGCGTTACCTGTTAAGTCAGGCGAACCTCTATGCTTTTATATGTTATTAAAATTAATCCTTTGTTTTCATTGTTCTATGTTCAATCTAATAATAATAAAAAGTTGATTGAGCATATTTATCTACTAGACTCTAAGGACAGCTTTCAGCTTCCTTGGTTCATATTCTTGCCTTTAGCAGGTGAGATGTGAGAGCCATCTCGAATAATCATTCTTGTTTTGCTGCTAAATAATCACCATAGCATTGGTTAAGTTGTAGCCATACTATTAAAGTTTGTTGCGATACGGCAATTGATGTAAATCAACAAAGTGAATGGAATTAACATTCTCGCATTGTTAGCATGCTGTTAACATTATAGAATCCTCTGCAATCACTAAAAGAATGATTAAAAGGCGTACTGGATCTACGTTATTGGGCAATACTTCAAGGAAGGCAGATAGCTGGAAGTAAGTGTTTTTTTGAAAACTTTAAGTTATCATCAAAATTACATTACCTGTATGTTATGTTTTTGCCTAGAATTTATTCTATTAGCACAGTTTCGTCACAAATTTAGGTACCGCCAAATGCAAACCCCGCAGATTCTGATCGTTGAAGATGAGCAAGTAACTCGTAACACTCTAAAGAGTATTTTTGAAGCAGAGGGATATGCTGTTTTTGAGGCTAGCGACGGTGAAGAGATGCACCAAGTGCTATCTGACAACCAAGTTAACCTTGTAATTATGGACATCAACCTTCCGGGTAAGAATGGCCTACTACTTGCGCGTGAACTGCGTGAGCAAGCAAATGTAGCGCTTATGTTCTTAACGGGTCGTGATAACGAAGTTGATAAGATCCTTGGCCTTGAGATTGGCGCTGATGACTACATCACTAAGCCTTTCAACCCACGTGAATTGACTATCCGTGCACGTAACCTTCTGAACCGTTCAATGAGCACTAGCTCAGTTCAAGAAGAAAAGCGTAGCGTTGAAAAGTACGAGTTCAACGGTTGGGTACTCGATATCAACAGTCGTTCTCTGGTTAGCCCAGATGGCGAAGGCTACAAACTACCTCGTTCAGAGTTCCGTGCTCTACTTCACTTCTGTGAGAACCCAGGTAAAATCCAAACACGTGCAGACCTTCTTAAGAAGATGACTGGCCGTGAACTTAAGCCACACGATCGTACTGTAGACGTAACAATCCGTCGTATTCGTAAACACTTTGAGTCTGTTTCTGGTACGCCAGAAATCATCGCAACGATTCACGGTGAAGGCTACCGCTTTTGTGGTGACCTAGAAGACTAATTCGATAAAGCTTCTGAACGCTGAGTTCCTGTAGTTGGTGAGCACTTCTAACTAGCTAGTACTCCTAACAGTCGAAGCGTAATCAATAATTATTAAAAAGGGAGAATGCCAACGCATTCTCCCTTTTTTATTGTTCTTAATTGAATGAGTTTTTAGTAAACCGTATCAACTTTAACGTCTTTCTCCACCAGCCACTTAACTGTTTCGCCATCTTTCAGCTCAACCGCTACATCTACCGGCTTATCACTGTCGATCTCTAGCTGCCATACAAAAGCGACTTCCCATTGAGTTTCACTGTGAGTTCTTAAATCAAGATCGTCAGCCGTTACCAACAAGGTATCTGCACCCTGCTTAACCGTGACGCTCTCAACTGCAAGCGTTGCTGGCAATTGTGAGTCTGACTCTAGGTAGATGGAACCGTGTAGTGTCTTATCTTGAGCCTCTCCAATCGTTGGCATTTTGTTGTGCCACAGGTTACTTTTCATTGTGACTGTCGACGCAGAGACTTCAACTTGGTTACCTTGCTGCCATTCTACTTGTGGGGCAGAGCAGCCGGCTAATGCCACTACGCATGCGGCGAATGCTAATTTTTTCATTATTCTTCTACCTTTGATTTAACCAACTCTTTAATACTTCAATATCATTCTGGTATTCGTTATTAATTTCATCGACCCAATCTGAGATATTTTCCCACCACGCTGGCATATCTGGAGATTGAGCTTTCTGAGCGACTTGTTGTATGCGCTTCAAACCAATCGAACCGGCCGCACCTTTAATCTTATGAGCTTCAGAAACGATGCTGTCTTGATCTTTTGCGACCATGTTAGAGTTCAAGATTTCCATATACTCCGGCATCATATTTTCAAACATCACGATACTATCCAAAACCGGTTTCGGTCCAACAATGTCAACATAAGACTCTAGCATATCAATATCAAGCAGGGCCGTATCAACCGAAGGAAGAACCGGCTTCCTCACTACTACTTTTTCAACACCAGTAGCTTTCTCAACATCCTTTACTGTATCAATACCCTTGGCTTTCTCATTAACCTCTGGGGCATCCTCAATAAGCTCGCTGATGACATCTTGAATAGCGCGAACCGACAGCGGCTTGCTGATCGCCTCGTCCATACCTTTCTGAAAATATTCTTGCTTGTTGCTTAAAACGTTCGCCGTCAAAGCAACTAAAGGAGGTAACTGGCTATATTTCTCTCGGTAGTACTGAGCGATGTCGAAGCCTGTCATATCTGGTAACTGAATATCCAGAAGCACCAAATCATAGTCTTTAGGGTTGAAGACAATTTGCGCTTCTTTACCAGTCATCACCACCGTCACTTCATGGCCAAGGCTTTCAAGTAGAGAGCGAGCAACCGTGATATTGAGTTCAATATCTTCCACCATAAAGATTTTAAGGTTCGACTGCTTTCTTGGTGTTTTAATCAGTGCCTGAGTATCGTGATTCACCGGCACGCGAATCGAAACGGTAAATGTGCTACCAAAGCCTTCTTCACTGGTGACATCAATGTCGCCATCCATCATGTTGATCAATTGCTTAGATACAGCAAGACCAATACCAGTACCAACAGCGTGCAGGTTGTCGGTTCCTGACTTCACTTGATAGTACATTGCAAAGATCTTCTCGATTTCACTCTCTGGAATACCAATACCGGTATCCTCAACTTCCATCGTGATGTCAGCAAAATCACCATCGATATCGGCGCTGACCGTCATTACTACACCACCATCTTTGGTGAACTTCATCGCGTTACTGACAAGGTTCCACAGCACCTGTCTCAAGCGCGTACCATCGACTTCGACAGATGCAGGAAGATCGGACAACCTTTCTAGATCAAACCTCAACCCTTTTTGCTCTGCCATCAATGCAGAAATACTCTCAATCTCGACAACGAAATCTTCAAAGTTAATCGGGGTTGGGAATAACTCTAGCTTGCGGCGATCAAACTTATCCATATCGATAATATCGTTAAAGATATTACCCAGCGTTACGGCGCTAACCTTAATGGTTTGCATGTGTTTACGCTGCTCGGGTGTCAGTTGACTGTCCAGTAGCATGCGGCTCAAGCCGATGATCCCGTTAAGTGGGGTTCTTAATTCATGGCTGATGGTTGAGATAAAGGTAGTCTTATCACGACTGGCTTTCTCTAACGATTCTTGATGCTCTTTACGCTCGGTAATATCACGACCAAAGCCGACTAAGCCTAAGTGGCGGCCATCTTTACTGTAGAAAGGTACCTTACGCAGTTCGAAGTAGCTCTTACGACCATCAGGGTATTCCAACCATTGGTCGTAGGTCAGGGCTTGGTTATCAGAAAAGACTTTCTTATCAGTTTCAACAACCTGCTGAGCGATTTCTTTGCTGTAAACATCCCAAGGCGTTAAGCCAACCAGATCTTTTTCTGTTTTGCCGGTAAGTTCTTCTACTGCGCGGTTACAACCAGAGAACACACCATCTTCGTTTCGGTAGTAAATAAGGTCAGGAGAAGCGTCGATAAACGAACGCAGTAGTGCGGTACGCTCTGCGAGTTCAAGCTGAGTTCGTTCACGTTGAAAGACTTCATTTTCGAGATCATGCATAGCTTCAGCACGCGCTTCTTCCGCTTTCTCACGTTCTTCAATTTCTTGGTTAAGCTTCTCGATATTGAGCTGCAGTTTATTGTTGAGCTCTTGGTCTCGCTCACGCATATCGCCAAGTTTAGATACTAGCTTCGCCAATCTTTGTCGGGACTCTTCCAGTTGGTCAACAACTACTGACAAGAAATAGACCGCCCAAGGCGTGATGACTAAACCGAAGAAAACCGAACGTACAATGTCGATGTCATCAACATTGCCTTTGAGTGCGAGGGTAATACCGACTTGCACAACAACAGCGAGGGCAACAAGCGCTAAGGCGAGTAAGATAGAAAAGCGGACAATCCCCAGTTTTACGAGTAGATCTACGTAATACTGAGCGAGATTTTTCATGGGTTTCATTTAGCGCTCCATGCGATAAGACTAGCAACATTCTACCCTGTTTGAAGATAGGAGGTAAGCTAGCTGCATCACACGCAGCAAGAGATCCGCAGCAATATCATGGTCAAACAATCAATATAGTGGTAACCAATCAAGATAGTGCTAAGCAACCCCAAAAAGACAGGTTAACCCAACCATAAATTTATAGAACTAGCTAATTGAAGAAGGATGTACCATTGAACGATTTCGACCGTCAGATTTAGCTTGGTAGAGTGCACTGTCAGCCATCGCAACTGCGGACTCCATTTCGTCATCAGGTGATGGAATATAAGAAATAATGCCAATACTCACCGTGATAAATTCAGAGACCGCTGATTTTTCGTGTATCAGACCTAACTTAAGTACTTCATCATGAATACGACTTGCAACAAGAAGCGCACCATCCGTAGTCGTATTTGGCAAAATAAAGCCGAACTCTTCCCCGCCATAACGAGCCACGCAATCAGACGAGCGACTGAGTACTTGCTTGAATGCCTGCGAAACTTGAATCAGAGCATCATCACCTTGCTGGTGACCATAAAAATCGTTATAGCCTTTAAAAAAGTCGATATCACACAGCATGATCGTCAATGGTAGCCTCTCACGCACATGGTAATGCCATAGTGTCGAAAGCTGTTCATCAAAGCGGCGTCGGTTGGAAACTTTAGTCAAACTATCCATAAAGCTGAGGCGTTCAAGTTCAAGGTTCGCCTCTTCAAGCTTTTGTTCTGCTAGATAGCGCTCGGTAATATCACGCGCCATGATCAACACACCATTAGTGCTCGATGCTGGATCTCTAAATGGTGATTTGACTACATCATACCAAGTAAATGCTCCATCACTTGAGACCACTTTGTCGATATAACGCAGCGATTTACTTTGATGAAGCACTTGATGATCGGTTTCTGAAATTCGCGTATAGATGCTATGTGGCACCACATCTTGTAAACGCTTACCGATCAAGTCACTCACTTCAGAGATTCCCAGCGCAGCCACAAATGGTTTATTACACGCTTGATAAACCATGTTTTCATTAAAGATACCAATGGAGTCCGGGCTGGCCTCCAGGATGTTTTGTAGAATGGTATCACGCTGTGCAAGCGCGACTTCGGTGTCTTTTCGTTTTTCCATCTCTCCGCGCAACTTTTGCTGCATGTCGTGCCAATCGGTTACATCATGGCTAATCGAAAGCGTACCTATGGTTGAGCCATCTTGTGAAAGCAAGACACTTTGGTAGGTTTCAAGCAAGCAGCTTTTTCCATCTTGGTCTGTGGTCCAAGAGCGTTCACTTACACGACCTTTTAATGCTCCACCAGAAACACTCAGGGTGCCCTCTTCAGCACGACCATGCCAAAACTTTTTAAACGAGCGATTACTCGTCACTAACTCACCTTTCTGATCTTTCACGTAGATCAGCTCAGACAAAGAATCTAAAGCCGTGCGCGCGACATTGAGCTCACGAACTTCTTGGGACAGTTCTTCATTGGTATTTTTATAAGGCGAGGCATGGATCATCCAGGTTTTCTTGCTTCTAAAGTGGATTTTACGGCCGACTAAATTGACCTTAAAAGACTCAAATTCGGAAAGTGCCCAAAACGAAATTTGCTCAAATGATCGAGAGTTAATGTGATTGGTTAAGTAGTGACGGAAACTGTTTTCACTTTCCACGGTAGGAAAACGAAAATTAACACCGATTTGGCGGATACCCAATAATTGCATAGCTTGAAGATTGGCATACAAGATTTCACCACTTCGTACATCGACAAAGTAAAGTGGTGAGGGAGTAGAGAGTAGAAGCTTTTCAATGTGCGACTGATAACGCGAATAAAGATGCCAGCAGATGAGAGCAATTAGCAATACGATCACGATATATATACCGTAGCCATACGCCTTGTCCCACAACCAAGTCATTACCAGTTCCATTTACTCTCAATCTATACCATAAATTCTGTGAGGGAAATGTTACCACTATTTGCTGGTTTAATCTGCTGTTACCTACTCCCACGCATTTCTATAGATTGGCGCTATTTAATACAGGGAGCGTATACTTGAAAGCCGTACCTGTTTTGATGCCCTGCGCACCTGTTTTATCGAGTTCACGACCAATTTCAGTCATCGCTAACCAGCGGTTTTCACACCACAATGGCGAAAGAAGTGTAGGACGACGAGCGGCTGAAGATACACGATGATAAACCACATTTGCAGGCGTACGCTGGATAATTTCACTGGCGATATCAATATACTCTTCCAGGGTCGGCGCTTCGAGTTTGCCAGCTTTCCACGCTTTGGCCATGGTACTGCCCTCAACAATATGAAGGCCGTGAAGCTTGATACCATCAGTACCAACAGCTAATACCTTGTCTAACGTTTCCAGATTATCGACTTTGGTTTCTTTTGGCAGGCCGACGATAAGGTGCGTACAAACTTTGATACCTAAAGCCCGTGCGCGCTGAGTGATCGTTTCATACACCGCAAAATCATGACCACGGTTAATTCGTTTAAGGGTTTTATCATTGGCTGTTTGTAATCCTAGCTCTAGCCAAATCTCATAGCCTTGTTCCACGTAACCCGCTAGCAGTTCCAATACCGAATCAGGCACGCAGTCTGGCCTAGTGCCAACACAAAGACCTACGATATCGGCACCTGGTGCTTTAAGCGCTTCTTCATACATATTTTTGAGCACTTGGACTTCAGCATAAGTGCTGGTGTATGCCTGAAAATAAGCAAGATACTTCTTCGCACGAGCGATCTCACCGGCGCGATCTTTTAGCTGATCAGCAATACTTTGAATTTGAGTTTGTTCATCCGCAAACGAAGCAACGTTACAAAAAGTACATCCACCGCGACCGATGGTCCCATCTCTATTTGGGCAGCTAAAACCACCATGAAGTGTCAGCTTATGAACCTTCTCACCATAACGACGCTGAAGATCTTGGCCGATAGTATTAACCAACTCATGTAATTGCATATTTTCAAAGTTCTCAGTAAATAAGAATGAATATCAGTCTTTTTTGAAAAAAAATTACATCCCTGCAAAATTCGACCAAATAGTTTACGCAAAGCTTTTTGCGAGCAACCTATCAAATATCAATAAACATGCAAAAAATCAGCTCTATTTGCCTAATGTTGCACATTTGTTGTGCATTAAATTCAAAATAAAACGAAAAAAATGGTCTACATGGGGCAACTTTCATTGCAATTCGCCTAGACAAAATTGTAGGATACTTACACATATTGGCTATTTTTGAGTATTTACTTACAACCAAAACTTGCTGATAAGTCGGTGATACCCATATCCCACCTATATAAACCACTAGTTTGTGGTTAAAAATAAACGGATATCACTAAGGATTGTTTTTCTCGCAATACTTTTCCTGCGAGATACGGAAAGGATTCAAACCGCCAGCATAGGCAGGTTTAGACCCATAAATATAAAAGGACAAGGCTAACTTTATACAAATAAGTTGCGCCTAGATTTAACTGGAAGGATGTATCTATGGTAGATCAAGAGCAGAACTCACAGGGTCTGTATACTCCTGAATTGGAGCATGACGCTTGTGGTATCGGTTTTGTTGCGCATCTAAAGAATCGCAAATCTCATGATGTAGTAACTCAAGCACTCGATATGCTTGCACGTATGGAACACCGTGGCGGCCAAGGCTGCGATCCGTGTTCTGGTGATGGTGCAGGTATCCTGCTACAGAAGCCGCACGAATTCTTACTAGAAGAAGCCGTAAAGCTTGGAATTAAACTGCCATCTTTTGAAAAATATGGTGTTGGTGTTGTACTTTTCCCTAAAGATGAACACAAACGTGCACAGTGTCGTGACATTCTAGAACGCAATGCACAGCGCCTAGAGTTAGAAGTTATCGGTTACCGTGAACTTCCAACTGACAATTCAATGATTGGTGCTGACCCACTAAGCACTGAACCTCAATTTGAACACGTATTTATCTCTGGCGGCCCTGGTATCACTCCAGAAGAGCTTGAGCGCAAACTGTATGTTCTACGTAACTACACCGTTCGTGTTTGCCTAGAAAGCGTGTCAAATATCGGTGATGACTTCTACATCAACTCTATGTCTTACAAGACATTGGTGTACAAAGGTCAGCTAACAACAGAACAAGTTCCTCAGTACTTCCTAGATCTGCAAAACCCAACCATGGTGACAGCTCTAGCACTGGTACACTCTCGCTTCTCTACCAATACATTCCCACGTTGGCGTCTAGCTCAGCCTTTCCGTTATATCGCACACAATGGCGAAATTAACACAGTTCGCGGTAACCTAAACTGGATGAAAGCGCGTGAAGCGATCCTTGAATCGGATCTGTTCACACAAGCTGAAATCGACATGCTGCTTCCTATCTGTCAGGAAGGTAGCTCGGATTCATCAAACTTCGATATGGCGCTTGAGCTTCTTGTTCTTTCAGGTCGTACTCTGCCACACGCATTGATGATGATGATCCCTGAAGCATGGCAAGAAAACAAAAACATGGATCCAACTCGTCGTGCGTTCTACCAGTACCACGCGAACGTAATGGAACCATGGGATGGCCCTGCATCAGTATGTTTCACCGATGGTGTTCAAGTTGGTGCAACACTTGACCGGAATGGTCTGCGTCCTTCTCGCTACACGGTGACCAAAGACGACTTCCTAGTAATGGCGTCTGAATCTGGCGTAGTAGAAATCGCACCAGAAAACGTTGAATACCGTGGTCGTCTACAGCCTGGTCGTATCTTCGTTGCTGACCTTGAGCAAGGCCGCATCATTTCTGATGAAGAAGTGAAAGACGGTATCGCTAAATCGCAACCCTACGAAAAATGGGTTGAAGAGAATCTTCTGAGCTTGAAAAAGCTACCGGATGCGAGCAACGAATTTAACCAACCTTCTCCAGAGAAACTGCTTCACAAACAGCAATCGTTTGGTGTGAGCTCTGAAGAAGTAAACGAAATCATTCTCCCTCTTGCAAAAACAGGCTACGAGCCACTTTCTGCAATGGGTGCTGACTGGCCGCTAGCGATTCTGTCTCATCAATCGCAGCACCTTTCAAACTACTTTAAGCAGTTGTTTGCACAAGTAACTAACCCGCCGATCGACCCGATTCGTGAGCGTATGGTTATGTCTCTGAACACTTACCTAGGTAAAGATCAGAACCTACTTGCTGAAACACCTGAACACTGTCAAAAAGTGGAACTTGAGTCTCCTGTTCTTTCTAACTCAGAGTTAGAGAAACTTCGTGCAATCGATAACGAGCACCTTCAATCGAAGACGCTAGATATCGTATTCCAAGCAAACGGAGATCAAGGCAAGTTAGAGCGCGCACTTAAGCGTATCTGTCAGTACGCAGAAGACGCAGTGATTGATGGTTACTCTATCATTCTACTGACTGACCGTGCCGTTAACTCTAACCACGCCGCTATTCCAGCAATGCTGGCAGTTGGCGCGGTTCACCACCACCTAATCCGTAAAGGTCTACGCGCTAAGTGTGACATCGTTGTTGAAACGGGTGATGCTCGTGAAACTCACCATTTTGCAACACTTATCGGTTACGGTGCGAACGCAGTTAACCCATACCTAGTTATTGAAACGATTGTTGAATTGCAACGTACTAAGAAGCTAGATCCAAACGTACACCCACGTGAGTTCTTCGATAACTACCGTAAAGGTGTCAACGGCGGTCTACTGAAGATCTTCTCTAAGATGGGGATCTCTACGTTACAGTCTTACCATGGTGCTCAAATTTTTGAAGCCCTTGGTGTTAGCAAATCGGTGGTTGAAAAATACTTTACTGGTACTGTTTCTCGTATCCAAGGTCTAACGATCGACGATATCGCACGAGAAGTACTGGTTCGTCACCGTGTTGGTTACCCTGCTCGTGAAATCCCAGCTCAAATTCTTGACGTTGGTGGTGTTTACCAGTGGAAACAACGTGGTGAGAAACACTTGTTCAACCCTGAAACGATTTCTCTACTTCAAGAGTCGACGCGTAACAAAGATTACGGTCAATTCAAGAAGTACGCAAAAGCAGTCGATGACCAAGGCGACAACGCAGCAACGCTACGTAGCCAACTTGATTTCATCAAGAACCCTGCAGGCTCTATCCCTCTAGCGGAAGTAGAACCAATCGAGAATATCCTTAAGCGTTTCGCAACAGGCGCAATGAGCTTTGGTTCAATCTCGCATGAGGCTCACTCAACACTCGCTGTTGCGATGAACCGCATTGGCGCGAAATCAAACTCAGGTGAAGGTGGTGAAGACCCAGCACGTTTCGAGCGTAAAGAAAATGGCGACTGGGAACGTTCAGCAATCAAACAGGTGGCTTCTGGTCGCTTTGGTGTAACGTCTTACTACCTATCTAACGCTGATGAGCTGCAAATCAAGATGGCTCAAGGTGCGAAACCTGGCGAAGGTGGTCAACTACCTGGTGATAAGGTTGATGACTGGATCGGCGCAACACGTCACTCGACTCCGGGCGTAGGTCTTATCTCGCCACCGCCACACCACGATATCTACTCAATCGAGGATTTGGCTCAACTAATCTACGATCTGAAAAATGCTAACCGTAATGGCCGTGTAAACGTGAAGCTAGTATCGGAAGCAGGCGTAGGTACGATTGCATCAGGCGTAGCGAAAGCAAAAGCTGACGTGGTACTTATCGCAGGTTTTGATGGCGGTACAGGTGCATCTCCGATGTCTTCTATCCGTCACACAGGTCTGCCTTGGGAACTTGGTCTAGCAGAAACGCACCAAACACTACTGAAAAACGGCCTGCGTAACCGTATCGTTGTTCAGTCTGATGGTCAGATGAAAACACCACGAGACCTTGCAGTCGCAACGTTACTAGGCGCTGAAGAATGGGGCGTAGCAACAGCAGCATTGGTTGTTGAAGGCTGTATCATGATGCGTAAGTGTCACAAAAATACATGTCCTGTTGGTATTGCAACACAGAACAAAACTCTGCGTGAGCGTTTCGACGGCCGCGTAGAAGACGTAGTGACTTTCTTCCAATACATGGCTGAAGGTTTACGTGAAGTAATGGCTGAGCTTGGCTTCCGTTCTATCGACGAAATGGTTGGTCAATCACACAAACTTAAAGTTCGTGACGACATCGGCCACTGGAAGTACAAGAACCTAGATCTAACACCAGTACTGCACATTGAGCAGGCTCGTGCTGAAGACGGTATCTACAACCAGACAAAACAAAATCACAACCTAGAAGACGTTCTAGACCGTAAGTTGATTCAAGCTGCAATTCCAGCACTTGAGAAAGGCGAAGCCGTGAATGCGACCTTCCCTATCATCAACACGGATCGCTCTGCAGGTACCATGCTGTCGAACGAAATCTCGAAGGTTTACAAAGACCAAGGTTTACCACAACCAATGAACGTTAAGTTCCACGGTAGTGCGGGCCAATCTTTCGGTGCATTCCTTGCGAAAGGCGTTAAGTTCGAAGTCGAAGGCGACGCGAACGATTACTGGGGTAAAGGTCTGTCTGGCGGTACATTGGTACTGTACCCAGATGCGAAATCTTCTATCGTTGCAGAAGACAACATCGTAGTGGGTAACGTATGTTTCTACGGTGCCACTTCTGGTGAATCTTTCATTCGCGGTATGGCTGGCGAACGTTTCTGTGTTCGTAACTCAGGTGCGAAGGTTGTAGTTGAAGGTGTTGGTGATCACGGTTGTGAGTACATGACAGGTGGCGCGGCAATTATCCTTGGCTCAACGGGTCGTAACTTTGCTGCAGGTATGAGTGGCGGTGTCGCTTATGTTTGGGATAAAGCAGGTGACTTCGAAACCAAGCTCAACGCAGAACTTGTAGACCTAGACCCAATTGAACAAGAAGATAAAGATCTTCTACTCGATATGCTAACGAAGCATGTTGAATTCACAGGAAGTGAAGTTGCTCAGTCTTTCCTAGACAACTTTGAAACAAGCGTTGCATCACTAGTTAAAGTAATGCCTCGTGACTACAAAGCAGTTCTTGAGAAGCGTAAAGCTGAAGCACAACAGGCACAAACGGAAGAAGTGGAGGCAGTATAATGGGTAAGCCTACTGGATTTTTAGAACACGGTCGTGAGCTTCCAAAGAAGCTCGACCCATCGGTTCGTATCGAAGACAACAAAGAGTTCGTACTTAACGAAGAGTTTGGTGAAAAGATCAATACTCAAGCATCTCGTTGTATGGACTGTGGCGTACCTTTCTGTCACAACGGCTGTCCGATTGGTAACATCATCCCAGAATTCAATGACGCGGTTTACCGTGACAGCTGGGAAGAGGCTTGGAACATTCTAAGCTCTACCAACAATTTCCCTGAGTTTACAGGTCGTGTTTGTCCTGCTCCTTGTGAAAGTGCCTGTGTTCTTGGTATCAACCAAGATCCAATCACTATCTGTAATATCGAGAAAACAATTGTTGAAACTGCGTACCGTGAAGGATACGCAAAACCGAAAACGCCACGTTCTCGCACAGGTAAAACGGTAGCCGTGATCGGTTCAGGTCCTGCTGGCCTAGCCGCTGCTGAACAGCTAAACAGTGCTGGTCACTCAGTAACGGTATTTGAACGTGACGAAAAAGTAGGTGGTCTACTTCGCTTCGGTATTCCAGATTTCAAACTGGGTATGGACGTCATCGATCGTAAGATCAACCTAATGGCTGAAGCGGGCGTTGAGTTTAAAGTTAACCAGCACATTGGTGTTGATGTTAATGCTCAACAACTACGTCAAGAGTTCGATGTGGTATTACTAACGGGTGGTTCTACGGTTCCACGCGACTTGCCAATCCCAGGTCGTGAGTTGGAAGGTGTGCATTTTGCTATGGAATTCCTTGGTCAAAATAACCGCCGTGCCAACGATTTAGATCTCAAGACCGAAGAAATCCATGCTAAAGATAAGCACATTGTGGTTATCGGTGGTGGTGATACAGGTTCTGACTGTGTGGGTACTTCAAACCGCCATAAGGCAGCAAGCATTACTCAAGTTGAGATCATGCCGATCCCACCGGAGAAACGTCCTGCGAACATGCCTTGGCCTCAATACCCAATGATCATGAAAACCACCACTTCTCACGAAGAAGGTTGTGAGCGTCATTGGAACATCCTGACCAAAGAATTCATCGGCAACGATAAAGGTCAAGTGACGGGTCTACGTATTGCAGACATTGTTTGGCAAGACGTGAAACCAGGCGAGCGTCCAGGCTTTGATGAAGTGGCTAACTCTGAACGTGTTATTCCTTGTGATATGGCGTTCCTAGCAATGGGCTTCTTACACCCAGAACCAACAGGTGTACTGGCTCAGCTAGACATTAAACTGGATGAGCGCGGTAACGTGGCCTCTGAAGGTTACGCGACGAACCAGAAAGGCGTTTTCGCTGCTGGTGATATGCGTACTGGCCAGTCGCTAGTCGTACGTTGTATTAACGAAGGCCGTGAATGTGCAATTGCGATTGATGACTTCTTAATGGGTAACTCAAACTTAGAAGCGAAAGCTGATTCACTCATGCTTTCCGCATAATATTTCTCGGGCTAACGTCGCTGACGTTAGCTTAGGGAAAAAGCAACACCCTTCCTAACTTTTGTATTTGGCTAGCACTCGATGCTAGCCTTTTTTCTGCCTGTCACTTTCAATACATCTACGATAGCTGTTAAATCCCGTTAACAACTGGCTTTCATATCTCTTTGATATAGTTCTATTATTTCAGGTTATTACGTGGCTAATCGCGTTTACGCATGATAATTAACCATGAACTTGACCTTAAACACAATTAGCTATACGTTGTAAAGCTGATGAAAATAAAACCAATAGGTTTTGTTAACACAGCTAATAACGTTTTAACTAGCTAAAAACAAACTATCAGTTTATATAAGAACAAGTTTATAAAAAACAACAAGTATATGAATAGTTAGTCATTTACTGTCTGGATGACAGAGAAGCAAAAGGGAGAATTGCAATGGCTCTATATGATCCTAGTCTTGAAAAAGACAACTGTGGATTTGGTTTAATAGCGCAAATGGAAGGCCAACCTAGTCATAAGTTGGTACGAACTGCTATTTCAGCCCTCGATCGCATGACACACCGTGGTGGTATCGCCGCGGATGGCAAAACCGGAGATGGTTGTGGCTTATTACTACAGAAACCAGACTCCTACCTCAGAATTATTGCAGAAGAGAATAACTTCAAGCTCGGCAAGCAATACGCTGTCGGCATGGTTTTCTTCAGCCAAGACCCAATCAAAGCACAATCCGCGCAAGACATCGTCAATAAAGAGCTCGCTCACGAGACCTTAACCATCGCGGGTTGGCGCGTTGTGCCGACCAACACCGATGTATTAGGTCCAATCGCCAAAGATTCCGTTCCTAATATTCAGCAAGTCTTTATCTCAGCCCCTGCTGGCTGGCGTGAACGCGATATTGAACGACGCCTTTATATCGCTCGCCGTAGAATTGAAAAGCAGATCACCGAAGACAAAGATTTCTATATTTGTAGCCTGTCGACCCAAGTCATGGTTTACAAAGGCTTGTGCATGCCTGCCGATCTACCGCGATTTTACCTCGATCTCGCTGACTTACGTATGGAATCGGCGATATGTCTGTTCCACCAGCGCTTCTCAACCAATACTCAGCCACGTTGGCCATTGGCTCAGCCATTCCGCTATTTGGCGCACAATGGTGAGATCAATACCATCGAAGGCAACCGTCAATGGGCTAAGGCTCGTGCTTACAAATTCTCCTCACCACTGTTGCCTGATTTACAAACAGCCGCACCTTTTGTAAATGAGACAGGCTCAGACTCATCAAGCTTAGATAACATGCTCGACCTGTTCCTTGCTGGTGGTATGGATGTGTTCAGAGCGATGCGTATGCTTGTGCCGCCCGCTTGGCAAAACCACCCAGATATGGATCCTGAGTTACGTGCCTTTTACGACTTCAACTCCAAACATATGGAACCGTGGGATGGCCCAGCTGGTATCGTACTTTCAGATGGTCGTTATGCAGCATGTAACCTTGATAGAAACGGCTTACGTCCAGCACGCTATGTCATTACCAAAGACAACCTGATCACTTTGGCATCAGAAGTGGGTATTTGGAACTACGCGCCAGATGAAGTAGCAGAGAAAGGTCGCGTTGGGCCTGGTGAACTGCTTGTTATTGACACTCGTCGCGGCAAGCTATGGCAATCTAATGAGATCGACAATGATCTGAAAGGTCGACACCCTTATAAAGAGTGGATGGAAAAGAACGTTCACAAATTAACACCGTTTTCCGAATTGTCAGATGATCAAGTCGGTAAGCGTAGCTTTGACGATGACACACTAAAAACTTATCAAAAACAATTTGCGATGAGTAACGAAGAATCAGACCAAGTACTTCGCGTACTCGGTGATATGGGACAGGAAGCGGTCGGCTCGATGGGCGATGATACGCCAATGGCCGTTCTGTCTTCTAAAGAACGTCTTATTACGGATTATTTCCGTCAGAAGTTTGCCCAAGTAACCAACCCACCGATTGACCCTCTGCGTGAAAAACACGTGATGTCTTTGGCGACCAGTATCGGCCAAGAGATGAATGTATTCTGTGAAACCGATGGCCACGCTTATCGTGTGACGTTTGATTCACCGGTGCTGCTTTACTCTGATATGCAGCAGCTTCTGCAGTTAAGTCAAAAGCATTATGGTCACGCTATTCTTAGCATGCACTATGATCCGGCAGATAAAGATCTCGAACAAGCCATCAACGACTTGTGTGATCGTGCAGTGGAAGAAGTGCGTGATGGTGCAGTTTTGATTGTACTTTCAGACAAAGGTTTAGAGAAAGGTAGGCTGCCAGTTCCTGCCGCCATGGCTGTCGGTGCCGTACAAACCAGACTTGCAGACAACAACCTACGTTGTGATGCTAACATCGTGGTTGAAACAGCAACCGCACGTGACCCGCACCAATTTGCCGTACTGCTTGGCTTCGGTGCTACCGCAGTTTACCCATATCTCGCTTATGAAGCTCTGGGCAAAATGTTGGACGATGGTTCATTAGATAAAGACTATCGCACTGCATTGCAAAATTACCAAAACGGCATCAACAAAGGTCTGTATAAGATCATGTCGAAGATGGGTATCTCAACGATTGCTTCGTATCGCTGCTCGCAGTTATTTGAGGCAGTAGGTTTACATACCGATGTTGTTGATCTGTGTTTCCGTGGCGTAACGACTCGCATCCAAGGCGCTAGCTTTAGCGACTTCCAACAAGACATCTATAACCTATCTCGTAAAGCATGGACAAAACGTAAACCACTGGAACATGGTGGCTTACTCAAATACGTACATGGCGGCGAATACCACGCCTACAACCCAGACGTAGTCAGTACCTTGCAAACCGCTGTAAAGACAGGTGAAACATCGGATTATCAATCTTTTGCGAAGCAAGTTAATGCTCGTCCTGCTGCTATGCTGCGCGACTTAATGAGCCTCAAAAAAGCCGAACAACCTCTGCCGCTAGAGCAAGTCGAGCCAAGTAGCGATCTCTTTAAACGCTTCGATTCTGCCGCGATGTCGATTGGTGCCTTGAGCCCCGAAGCTCATGAAGCGCTGGCCATGGCGATGAACCGATTAGGTGGTTATTCTAACTCTGGTGAAGGCGGTGAAGATCCACGACGCTTTGGGACTGATCGTAACTCGCGCATCAAACAGATAGCTTCCGGTCGTTTTGGTGTGACGCCACATTACTTAACCAATGCGGATGTTCTACAAATCAAGGTCGCGCAAGGTGCGAAGCCAGGAGAAGGCGGTCAGCTGCCGGGTCATAAAGTCACCGCAGAAATAGCCAAGCTGAGATACTCAGTTCAAGGCGTGACTCTGATCTCCCCTCCTCCGCATCACGATATCTACTCTATCGAAGATCTGGCTCAGCTGATTTTCGACCTTAAGCAAGTTAATCCTAAAGCCTTGGTTTCAGTGAAGTTAGTATCTGAGCCGGGTGTCGGCACCATTGCTACAGGTGTGGCGAAAGCTTATGCCGACCTGATCACCATTTCAGGTTACGACGGCGGTACCGCAGCAAGCCCACTGACCTCAGTGAAATACGCAGGTTGTCCTTGGGAGCTTGGCTTAGCTGAAACTCAACAAGCACTCGTCGCCAACGGGCTTCGTCATAAAATTCGCCTGCAAGTCGATGGTGGTTTAAAAACCGGCCTCGATGTTATCAAGGGTGCGATTTTAGGTGCAGAGAGCTTTGGTTTTGGTACTGCACCAATGGTAGCAATGGGTTGTAAGTTCTTAAGAATTTGTCACCTAAATAACTGTGCGACAGGTGTGGCGACTCAAGATGAAACCCTACGTCGTGAATACTTCAAAGGCCTACCAGACATGGTGGTGAACTACTTTACCGGCCTAGCCGATGAGGTTCGCCAATACCTTGCAGAGCTTGGCGTAGAAAAACTTACTGACCTGATTGGCCGTACTGATTTGCTTGAAGCCGTTCAAGGTCTCACGGCGAAGCAGAGTAAGTTGGATCTTTCATCGATATTGGAAGCTCCGGTATCTACTGAAGGTCATCCACTGTTTTGGACAGAACCAAACGCACCGTTTGATAAGGCTCAGCTCAACCAACAGATCCTTGATGACGTAATCGATGCAATTGAGAAACGTCAATCCACCAGCCTTTACTACAACGTGATCAACACCGATCGTTCGATTGGCGCTCGTATCTCTGGCGAAATTGCTAAGCGATACGGCAACCAAGGCATGGCAGGTTCACCAATCAAGTTGTACCTCGACGGCACCGCAGGCCAATCTTTTGCAGTTTGGAACGCAGGTGGTGTTGAGCTTTACCTAACAGGCGATGCCAATGACTATGTTGGCAAAGGCATGGCTGGCGGAAAAGTGGTTATCAAGCCTCACCAAGGCACCGCATTTACCTGTAACGAAGCGACCATTATCGGCAACACTTGTCTGTATGGCGCAACCGGAGGCAAGCTGTTTGCTGCTGGTACTGCTGGCGAACGATTTGGTGTACGTAACTCAGGCACGGTTGCTGTGATTGAAGGTGCGGGTGACAACGCCTGTGAATACATGACTGGTGGTATTGTTGCCATTCTTGGTGCAACGGGCGTGAACTTCGGCGCGGGTATGACAGGTGGTTTTGCTTATGTGATGGATAAGAATGAAGACTTCCAAGGCCGAGTGAACAACGAGTCGGTCGAGGCACTTTCTCTGTCTGACCTATTTATCCACCAAGAACATCTGCGTGGCTTAATTGCAGAACACTTAGAAGAAACGGGCTCAGTACACGCTGAAGCTATTCTGGCGAACTTTGATGAATGGATTCCGAAGTTCTACTTAGTGAAGCCAAAGACGGCGGATCTTAACACCTTGCTCGGCCACCAAAGTCGTAGCTCTGCTGAACTTCGTGTTCAAGCGCAATAATTGGAAGGAGCCAATAATGAGCCAGAATGTATACCAATTTATTGATGTGAATCGCGTAGACCCAGCGAAGAAGCCAATCAAGATACGTAAGATTGAGTTTGTAGAGATCTACGAACCTTTCACTAAGCAACAAGCCAAAGCGCAAGCTGACCGCTGTCTAGACTGCGGTAACCCCTACTGTGAATGGAAGTGTCCAGTCCATAACTATATCCCTCAATGGCTCAAGCTTGCCAATGAAGGGCGTATTATCGAAGCGGCTGAACTGTCTCACCAAACCAACAGCTTGCCTGAGGTTTGCGGCCGAGTTTGTCCTCAAGATCGTCTATGTGAAGGCTCTTGTACCCTCAACGACGATTTCGGCGCAGTAACCATCGGCAACATTGAAAAATACATCAATGACAAAGCGTTTGAGATGGGCTGGAAACCAGACATGTCTCACGTTGAATGGACCGACAAAAAGGTCGCGATCATTGGCGCTGGCCCTGCAGGTCTTGCAGCAGCTGATATCTTAGTTCGAAACGGTGTGAAGGCCGTGGTATTTGACCGCTACCCGGAGATCGGTGGCCTACTAACGTTTGGTATCCCATCGTTCAAACTCGAGAAAGGCATCATGGAAAACCGTCGCCGTATCTTTAGTGGTATGGGTGTCGAATTTAAGATGAATACCGAAGTCGGTAAAGACGTTCAACTACAACAACTTGTCGATGATTATGATGCCGTTTTCTTAGGGGTCGGTACCTATAAAAACATGCGAGCTGGGTTAGACAACGAAGAAGCACCGGGCGTTTATGATGCTCTCCCCTTTCTTGTTTCCAATACCTACAAGGTCATGGAGCTGGATAATCCAACGCCATTCATCGACATGAAAGGCAAAAAAGTGGTCGTGCTTGGTGGTGGTGATACTGCGATGGACTGTGTTCGAACGTCTATTCGTCAGCATGCTGCTAACGTCGTCTGTGCTTATCGTCGTGATGAGGCCAATATGCCAGGCTCTCGCCGTGAGGTGAAGAATGCAAAAGAAGAAGGCGTGAAGTTCATGTTCAACCTTCAGCCATTAGCATTGGAAACCGATTCATCAGGTCATGTTACTGGCGTCAAAGTGGTGAAAACGGCGCTAGGTGAACCAGATGAAGCAGGCCGACGTCGTCCGGAACCCGTTGAAGGCAGTGAACATGTTCTAGAAGCCGATGCTGTGATCATGGCATTTGGTTTCCAACCTCATGCAATGGAATGGCTAGAACCATTTGGTGTAGAGCTCGACCAATGGGGTCGCATCAAGGCTCCCGGACAGCAAGAGTTTCAATACCAAACCACCAACTGTAAGATCTTTGCAGGTGGTGATGCAGTTCGAGGATCTGATTTAGTGGTGACTGCTATCGATGAAGGCCGTAAAGCCGCGGAAGGAATATTGGATTACCTAGAAGTGTGACTAGGTTTCCTTTATTACTCAGTTCGTTACTATAAAAAAGGGATCCAATTATGGATCCTTTTTTAAATTAGATACGTTTATCACAAGCATCACGAAAATACGTAAAACAATTACAAATAAACCAATGCCGATAACTACAATTAGAATTAAAAACAAGCCATAGGAAACACCATGAAAAAAGCCGCTCTCCTTTCTCTATCTCTTTTAACTTTAACCGCATGCAGCCAAGGAATCACGAACATGAAAGACAGAACTTCATCACCTTGTGGAGACAAACCAAACTGCGTATCAACTCAAGATGACCGTGAGCAGCATGCATTGGACACGTTTGAGTTATCTGACTCAGCAAACTTAGATGCGATTGAGCAGGTTGCACTAACTTTACCTGGATCGAAAACCGCGAGTAAAACAGAAGATTATCTGCGTATTGAATGTACTTCTCGCATCATGCGCTTTGTCGATGACTTAGAACTTAAGATCACTGATGACAAACTGATCGTGCGTTCAGAATCTCGCACTGGCCATTCTGATTTTGGCGTAAACAGAAAACGTGCAGAACAACTTCGTGCTAGCTTAAAAAGCGAAGGCCTAATCAAATAGATAAAAGAATCCGCAGATAAATCACTGCTATTCGGATGAGAAGTGCCTCTGGGCAGTCGCTCGACACTTCTTATCCATGCTACAATTTCGCTCTACTGTTTAAATATTATTTATTAAGAGACTACACATGAAAATCGGCATCATTGGCGCAATGGAGCAAGAAGTTGCGATCCTAAAAGCAGCAATTTCAGACATTACTGAAGTTAATAAAGGCGGTTGTACCTTTTTCTCTGGTCAGCTAAATGGTGTTGACGTTGTTTTACTTCAATCAGGCATTGGTAAAGTAGCAGCGGCTGTTGGGACTTCAATCCTATTAAGCGAATACCAACCAGATGTTGTTCTAAACACGGGCTCTGCTGGCGGTTTTGATTCAACACTGAACCTTGGTGATGTCGTGATCTCAACTGAAGTTCGTCACCACGATGCAGACGTTACAGCTTTCGGTTACGAAATCGGCCAAATGGCAGGTCAACCTGCAGCATTTAAAGCTGACGACAAGCTGATGGCTGTCGCTGAACAAGCACTAGCACAAATGGAAGATAAGCACGCCGTTCGCGGTCTTATCTGTACTGGCGACGCATTTGTTTGCACAGCAGAACGTCAAGCGTTCATTCGCAAGCACTTCCCATCTGTCGTTGCTGTAGAGATGGAAGCATCGGCTATCGCTCAAGCTTGTCACCAATTCCAAGTACCATTCGTGGTTGTTCGTGCAATCTCTGACGTTGCAGACAAAGAATCACCAATGAGCTTCGAAGAGTTTCTGCCACTAGCAGCACAAAGCTCTTCAGAAATGGTTATCAAGATGGTTGCCCTACTAAACTAAGCGACTAGACATGCAAACACTGTTTGATCAGGTATTTGCAAATGGCGTGCTCCTTGTAATGTGGGGAGCACTGCTTTTTCATTTGATTTTACCTATCCCCCATGCCGCACATCCCACAACCTTATGGCATAAGTTTGCTGAGCTTTTAGCAAGCAAGGTTAATAACAACCAAAACTATTCCCAAAGCTTAATCTCGGGCACATTAGCTTGGGGGTTGATGGTACTGCCGAGTCTAGTAATTCTATTAGCACTGCAACCATTGGTTTGGCAATCTCAACTGTTTGAATTAGCACTGTTATTACTGGCGATTGATTGGCGCAACAATGAAAAGCTAACAAACCAACTGATCAAAGCACTTGATCGAGAAGATAAAGCCACGGCTCGCCAGTTATTGGCGCCGATTGTTAATCGTCAAACTGAATCACTGTCATCACTTGGCCTAGGTAAAGCCGCCGTAGAAACCATCATCATGGGTTACGCTCGTAACGTGGTTTGTGTGTTGTTCTGGTACGCCATTGGTGGTGGCATCGCCGCGTTAATGTATCGTCTAGTAGTCGAGTTAGCTCGAGCTTGGTCGCCAAGTCGCAAGCAATTTTCTCCATTTGGATCAACGGCAATCAAGATCGTCGCTATTCTCGAATTTATACCGATGCGTTTATTTGCTTTGATGATCGTATGTGGTGATAAAGCCACGCACACATTTAAAATGATGCTAGTCCAAAGTCGCTCTTGGCCACTGCCCGGCCCTGCATGGTTAATCACGGCCGTTGGCAACAAGCTTGAGCTGTCATTGGGTGGCCCAGCGATTTACGACAACACCAAAGCCATTCGAGCCAAATTAGGTGGCAGAATCGCCCCATCCGCCCTGCATTTGTCGCAGGTTCAGAAGCTACTATTTGGCCGTATCGCTATCTGGATATTTTTACAAAGCCTAATCTTACTATTTGTTCACCAAGGGATTTAGAGTGAAACCTTTAGCACTTGTTACAAGACTTACTCTTTTATCTTCCAGCTTATGGCTGCCTTTATCATTTGCAGAAGAAACATCGCTGACTCCAGAAAAAGTACAGCCAGCTCAACGCGTAGTAAGCCTTGCTCCTCACGCCACTGAGCTCGCCTACAGCGCTGGTTTAGGTGATAAGCTTGTCGCGGTTAGTGAGCGAAGTGATTACCCACCACAAGCTGACAAGCTAGAGAAAGTGGCGAATTACCAAGGCATCAAGGTTGAGAAGATCATTGCACTTCAGCCTGATTTGATTCTTGCGTGGCCAGCCGGAAACCCGCCCAGAGAACTGGCGAAACTAGAGCAATTTGGTTTTAATCTTTACTACTCCAAGACCAAAAGCCTAAACAGTATCGCAACCAATATTGAACAACTCAGCCAATACGCTAGCGATCCAAGCATTGGCGAAAATAACGCTCAGCAATACAAAGAGCAGCTCAAGGCGTTGAGAATAAAATACAAAGATGCCGAGCCAGTAAACTACTTCTACCAACTCAGTGAGAAACCGATCATCACAGTTGCTCAAGGGCACTGGCCAAGTGAGGTGTTTGAGTTTTGTGGTGGCCGCAATATTTTTGAAGACAGCGCATCCCCTTATCCGCAAGTTGGAATTGAACAAGTTGTCTTAAGAAAACCGCAAGTGATCTTCACTTCTCAGCACGCGATTGAGAATGGAACCATGTGGCAAACATGGGAAGATGAGATCCCAGCTGTCGCTCAAAATCAGATTTGGTCCCTCAATTCTGACTGGATTAATCGCCCGACAACGAGAACTTTGAAAGCGATCCAACAAGTGTGCGATTTCTTCGATAGAGCTAGGCAAAATCACTAACTATTTGCTGCGTTTTTTCGTACAATTCGCCACCGACCTATCCCTACAATTTTAACTATAAGAGCACCAGTATCATGGACTCCATGCTGCTTTATATTATCGATTTATTTGGCACTGCCATCTTTGCCGTCTCAGGTGTATTTGTCGCTGGCCGTCTTAAGATGGATCCCTTTGGCGTAGCCGTTCTAGGCAGTGTTACTGCAATTGGTGGCGGTACAATTCGAGACATGGCTCTGGGCGCGACTCCCGTATTTTGGATCACCGATACCACCTACCTTTGGGTCATCATCACCACCTGTTTGCTGACTATGATTATTGTAAGGCGCCCAAAACGTCTGGCTTGGTGGATATTGCCGGTGTGTGATGCGATCGGCCTCGCGGTGTTTGTTGGTATTGGTGTAGAAAAAGCGCTTACCTATCAAGATTCAGCGCTAGTGGCCATCATCATGGGTGTCATCACCGGCTGCGGTGGCGGTATTATCCGTGACGTACTTGCCCGCGAAGTACCAATGATTCTAAGAAGTGAAGTCTACGCGACCGCTTGCATCATTGGTGGCGCTTTCCATACAATGGCGATCAGCATGGGACACGACTCAGAAACTGCATTTTTAGCTGGCGTGTTCTCAACACTATTGATTAGGCTTGGTGCCATTCGTTGGCATTTATCATTGCCAACCTTTGCTATCAAATAGGCCATCGTTACAAATTGAAAGGCTCTGCAACGGAGCCTTTTTTAATCCTGCTCACTCTCCAATCCATTATTATGATCTTTCGTGACACTTTACGTTCCCAATTTAAAATACCTAACTGAGTTCAAACCTTTCGCTTCAAATCTAGAGAATAAAGAGTGTTTGAGGTAATTTGGTTTAATCATTCCCAACTTTCATGAATATAACCCAATGCTACTCGAAGGAATCGAAACTCTACTGGTATTGAGTAAAGCAAAGACCATGAGCCGCACAGGCAGTTTGCTTTATATCAGCCAATCAGCGGTCAGCAAACGGATTGCTAATTTAGAGAAGAAGTTAAGCAAGAAACTCATAGAACCGAGTGGCCGACAGATAAAACTGACGCCAGATGCGATTGCATTGATCGAGAGTATAGGCCCAACATTCAATGAGCTACGTGGTCTTATTTATGAACAGCAAGAGTTGGAAGATACGACTCTTATCACCTTAGACAGCTCTAAATCTCTGATAGCGGGCTATCTAGGTGAGATGATGGGCCAATTTATCCAGCAAGATAAATACATCACCATTACCACTAACCACACACCTCGAATCATAGAAAGAGTGCAATCGGGCAAAGCGACCTTAGGGTTATGCGCAGGCTTATTGCCACCGCATCATGGGTTGATGACCTTCCATCTGTTTGATGAGCCGTTTTACATAGTGAGTAAGTCACCGCTAACGGAGCTTCCTCCATTGGTGATTACCAACGATATGACCAACCCCGCGAACTCTTATCAACTTTCTGTCTTAGAGAAGTTTGGTATCAAGCCCTTGATGGAGATGGATGCCTACACCGCAGCGGCTCAACTTGCATTGGGCGGGACTGGGCCAGCGTTAATCCCGCTCTCTATCGTAAAAACACTCAATATTGAGCCTCAATACCTGTATAGCTTCACCGAATTAGCAGGCTTAATTCGACCGATTCATATCTGTGTAAGACCAAATAGCTATCAGTCTCCACGAGTTAGAACACTGATAGAATCCATTGTTGATGCTGTTCCCAAAGCAGTTTAGACGCCATTAGCATCGACATAACGATCACAAGGGGTCGAATCCATTTCTGCCCTTTTGTCACCACCACTTTAGCGCCAAGCTGAGCGCCCATAAAACCGCCAACCGCCATCACTAATCCTAACTCCCAAATAGGCAAGCCAGCCAAAATAAAGAAGATCAATGCGGCAATATTAGAGGTGAAATTAAGTACCTTGGTGCGCGCCGTAGCATCGACTAACGAGAAGTGACCAATCGCAACAAAGCAGACTGTGAAGATAGAACCTGTTCCTGGGCCAAAGAAACCATCATAGAAACCAACTCCACCACCTACACACAGAGCAAACATCGCCTCAGAGATCTTCTGTTTTCCTTCAGACGCTCTAGTTTGCGGTGCCAACAGGAAATAGAGAGAGATAGCGATAAGCAGCAGCGGTATCACACTGGTCAGTAGGCTCGCATCAATGTGCTGAACTAACTCGGCGCCAATAGCAGAGCCGATAAAGGTACAAAAGATAGCAAGGCGCATCTCTTTGATACTGACAATACCGTTGCGCACGAAATACCAACTGGCGGAAAAGCTACCAAATGAGCTTTGGAGTTTATTGGTTGCCAATGCTTGAGTTGGTGGCACTCCGGCCGCTAGCAATGCAGGTAGAGTCAGTAAGCCACCACCACCAGCCATTGCATCGATGAAGCCTGCCGCCGTTGCAACAACAAACAAGATAGCCAATATTTCAAGAGTGATTTCCATATACCCAACGCCTTAAAGTCCTGTGTAACGACAAGTTACCACTCACTGTAGGTGAGCAATAACGAAACACAAGATTTTAACCTATTCCAAATATTCATCATTTAACCACTACAGAATAACAGACATAAAAAAGCCCACTCCGAAGAGTAGGCTTTGAGTATTTATATCTGTTTAACAGCGTTACGCTTTAGGCTATTACGCTAGAGAAGCTTTAACCTGAGCGTGTAGCTCTTGAACTGAAGTTACTGACGTCTTCGCGTCTGCAGTGTGCGCCATACAAGTCGCAAATGCAGCGTTTAGCGTAGTCGTGTAGTTAACCTTCTCAGCCAATGCGCCGCGACGAAGAACTTTAGAATCTTCAATCGCTTGACGGCCAGCAGCAGTGTTCACGATGTACGTGTACTCGTTATTCTTGATACGGTCAAGAATGTGAGGACGACCTTCGTGTACCTTGTTTACTAGACGTGGGTTAATACCCGCTTCGCCAAGAATAACTGCAGTACCGTGAGTTGCGTCTAACTGGTAACCAAGCTTAGATAGCTTAGAAGCTAGGTCAACAACACGCTCTTTGTCGCCTTCACGAACAGAAAGAAGTGCACGGCCGCCTTCTGGGTAGATGTTGCCACAACCCAACTCAGCTTTAGAGTATGCTTCTGCGAATGTCGCACCAACACCCATAACTTCACCAGTAGAGCGCATTTCTGGGCCTAACAGTGGGTCAACACCAGGAAATTTGTTGAATGGAAGTACAACTTCTTTCACTGAGTAGTAAGGTGGGATGATTTCTTTCGTAAAGCCTTGAGACTCTAGTGATTGACCAGCCATTACACGCGCTGCAATCTTAGCAATCGGTGCGCCTGTAGCTTTAGACACGAATGGAACAGTACGTGCTGCACGAGGGTTAACCTCGATTAGGTATACTTCGTTATCTTTAACAGCAAACTGCGTATTCATCAGACCACGAACACCCAACTCAAACGCTAACTTTTCAACTTGCTCGCGCATTACGTCTTGGATTTCTTGGCTTAGCGTGTATGCAGGAAGAGAACATGCTGAGTCACCAGAGTGAACACCCGCTTGTTCGATATGCTCCATGATACCGCCGATAACAACACGCTCACCATCACAAATCGCATCTACGTCTACCTCAATAGCGTCATCTAAGAAGCTATCAAGTAATACTGGAGATTCGTTTGATACGCTGACTGCTTCGTTGAAGTAGCGACGCAGGTCTTGCTCGTCGTATACGATTTCCATCGCACGACCACCAAGTACGTAAGAAGGACGTACAACAAGTGGGAAGCCGATTTCGCGAGATTTCTCAACCGCTTGCTCCATTGTTGTTACGGTTGCATTTTGTGGTTGAAGCAGGCCTAGGCGGTCTACAGCAACTTGGAAACGCTCACGGTCTTCTGCACGGTCGATTGCGTCTGGACTAGTACCAATAATTGGTACGCCAGCAGCTTCAAGAGCACGAGCCAGTTTAAGTGGCGTTTGACCACCGTACTGAACGATAACGCCTTTTGGCTTCTCAACACGAGCGATCGCCAGTACATCTTCCAGAGTTACTGGTTCGAAGTACAGGCGGTCAGACGTATCGTAGTCTGTAGAAACTGTCTCAGGGTTACAGTTAACCATGATAGTTTCGTAGCCATCTTCGCGTAGTGCTAGTGAGGCGTGTACACAACAGTAATCAAACTCGATACCTTGACCGATACGGTTTGGACCGCCACCCAAGATCATGATCTTGTCTTTGTCTGTTGGATTCGCTTCACACTCTTCATCGTAAGATGAGTACATGTACGCCGTATCTGAAGAGAACTCAGCAGCACACGTATCTACACGCTTGTAAACAGGGTGTATATCGTATTGGTCACGCATGCGACGGATTTCGCTTTCCGCTACACCTAGAATCTTAGATAAGCGTGCATCAGCAAAACCTTTACGCTTAAGCTTGTTTAACTCGTCTTTGTTTAGACCAGCAAAGCCTTTCGCTTTAAGTTCTTGCTCTAGCTTAACGATGTCTTCGATTTGAACTAGGAACCAACGGTCGATTTGCGTTAGGTTGAATACACCATCTACCGACATACCAGCACGGAATGCGTCAGCGATGTACCAAATACGTTCTGCGCCAGCTTCTTTTAGTTCATGACGGATAGTCGTTAGCGCATCAGGTGCATCTAGGTCTACCATTTCGTCAAAACCAGTCGCGCCAACTTCTAGGCCGCGAAGTGCTTTCTGTAGAGATTCTTGTTGGTTACGGCCGATAGCCATAACTTCACCAACCGACTTCATTTGCGTTGTTAGACGGTCGTTAGCACCTGCAAATTTCTCGAAGTTAAAACGAGGAATCTTAGTAACTACGTAGTCGATTGTTGGTTCGAATGACGCTGGCGTTGCGCCACCAGTGATGTCATTCATTAGCTCATCTAGCGTAAAGCCAACAGCCAGTTTCGCTGCAATCTTAGCGATTGGGAAGCCTGTCGCTTTAGAAGCTAGTGCAGAAGAGCGAGATACACGTGGGTTCATCTCGATGATAACCATACGGCCATCTTTCGGGTTGATACCAAACTGTACGTTTGAACCACCTGTTTCAACACCAATCTCACGCAGTACCGCTAGAGAAGCGTTACGCATTAGTTGGTATTCTTTGTCTGTCAGCGTTTGAGCTGGCGCCACTGTGATTGAGTCACCGGTGTGAATACCCATTGGGTCAAAGTTTTCAATCGCACATACGATGATACAGTTGTCGTTTTTGTCACGAACCACTTCCATCTCGTACTCTTTCCAACCGATAAGTGATTCATCGATAAGAAGTTCGTTTGTTGGAGATAGGTCCAAACCACGACGACAAATTTCTTCAAATTCTTCTTTGTTGTAAGCGATACCGCCACCAGTACCACCCATAGTGAACGATGGACGAATGATACAAGGGAAGCCAACCAATTCTTGAACTTTATAAGCTTCTTCCATGGTTTTCGCAGTATCAGCAGTTGGACACTCAAGGCCAATTGCTTTCATTGCTTTATCGAAGCGTGAACGGTCTTCTGCTTTATCGATAGCGTCAGCCGTTGCACCAATCATTTCAACACCGAACTCTTCAAGAACGCCGTGCTTTTCTAAGTCTAGAGCACAATTCAATGCAGTTTGGCCACCCATAGTAGGTAGGACTGCATCGGGCTTCTCTTTAGCGATGATGTTACGCACAACTTCCCATTGGATAGGCTCGATGTAAGTTGCATCTGCCATATCTGGGTCAGTCATGATTGTCGCTGGGTTCGAGTTTACAAGAATAACTCGGTAACCTTCTTCGCGAAGCGCTTTACAAGCTTGAGCACCAGAGTAATCGAACTCACATGCTTGGCCGATAACGATCGGGCCAGCACCTAGAATAAGAATACTTTTAATGTCAGTACGTTTTGGCATTGTCTACTACTCCGAATTACGCTGTGTGCTGTTTGATTAGTTCAATAAAGTGGTCGAATAACGGCGCTGCGTCTTCTGGACCTGGGCTTGCTTCCGGGTGACCTTGGAAGCTGAATGCTGGTTTGTCTGTACGGTGAATACCTTGTAGAGAACCATCAAATAATGATTTGTGCGTTGCACGCAGTGTCTCTGGAAGGGTTTCTTCGTCAGCAGCAAAGCCGTGGTTTTGCGAAGTAATCATCACAACATCACGATCTAAATCTTTAACCGGGTGGTTTGCACCGTGGTGACCAAACTTCATCTTCACTGTCTTAGCGCCTGACGCAAGAGCAAGAATCTGGTGACCTAGACAGATACCGAAGATTGGTAAGCCTTTTTCTAGGAACACTTTTGTCGCTTCAATTGCGTAAGTACATGGTTCTGGGTCACCAGGGCCATTTGAAAGGAAAACACCGTCTGGGTTCAGAGCGAGTACTTCTTCTGCTGAAGTTTCAGCAGGAACAACCGTTAGGCGGCAGCCGCGGTCAACAAGCATTCGTAAGATGTTTCGTTTTGCACCGAAGTCATAAGCAACAACGTGGTATGGCAATTCAGAGTCTGCTTTCGCTTCAGGAAGTCCACCCGTAAGCGTCCACGAACCTTGTTTCCATTGATACGCTTCTTTTGTTGTAACTTCTTTCGCAAGGTCCATACCTTTCAGGCCTGGGAATTCTTTTGCTTTAGCAAGAGCTAGAGCTTCGTCTAGGTTTCCATCGTTTACTGAAGAGCCAGCTACGATACAACCGTTTTGAGCACCTTTTTCACGAAGAATACGCGTCAGCTTACGAGTATCAATATCAGCGATACCAACAACGTTTTGCGACTTAAGGTAATCAGAAAGGGATTGTTCATTACGGAAGTTAGAAGCGATTAGAGGGAGATCGCGAATCACAAGGCCTTGAGCGTGGATTGAAGAAGATTCTTCGTCTTCGGAATTGGTTCCGGTATTGCCAATGTGAGGGTAAGTAAGGGTAACGATTTGTTGAGAATAGGAAGGATCAGTGAGGATTTCTTGGTACCCCGTCATCGAGGTATTAAAAACGACTTCACCAACTGCGGAACCTACAGCGCCAATGGCTTCACCGTGAAATACTGTCCCATCTTCTAGGACGAGTAGTGCTGACTTCTTCAAGACAACCTCCAGAAATAAAAATGCATTAAAATTGATTTAATTTGCAAATCTACCTTCCTGTAACACCAGAAACTGCGTGTTTATGGAAATTAGACAAATTGGCGATATTTTAGTGATCTGCGTGATACGTGTCAACATTTAACGCAAAAGAAATTAAACATTTGTAAGGACTAATTCAATTTACACCATCAAAGCTTCAAAAGTTTAACTTTCATGCTCATTTTGTCCGAATATTACGATTTTCTAATTTTCACCCCTCATTTTAGCCAACCATAGAGTGATAAAAATATCAGCAACAAAACGCAATCGATAAATACAAAGAGAAAAGGTCGAAATTTAAAGATCTAAAACAAAAAGCACACTATAAGCATTAAAAATCGCAGTTAAATAAGAGAAAATCGACGATAAGAAGAAACTAGAGAGAGGTTTGTAAAAGGGGTATTACGAAGGAAAATGTATCAAATAAAGAAAGCGCTGGCAATTGCCAGCGCATAAATATCTATTTATAGGTCATTCAAACCAAGGACGTCAGTCATGGTATAAAAGCCTGCTGGTTTATCATTTAGCCAAACTGCCGCCTTGATTGCACCATTGGCAAAAGTCATTCGGTCAGTCGCTTTATGGGTAATTTCCACTCGCTCACCGATATCAGCAAACATAGCGGTGTGCTCACCAATGATGTCGCCGGCACGAATCGTCGCAAAACCGATCTCATCCTTAGTTCGCTCACCAGTAATACCTTCACGTGACCATACGGCTACATCGTTAAGCTCATTACCCATCGCACCAGCAATCGCTTCACCCATACCAATAGCCGTGCCTGAAGGTGCATCTACCTTGTGGCGATGGTGAGCTTCAACGATTTCAACATCACAGTAATCGCCCATCACTTTAGCGGCCTTTTCTAGCAGCTTAAATACCAGGTTTACACCAACGCTGTAGTTAGGTGCCATGACAATTGGCATCTCTTTTGACGCCGCATCGATAGCCTGCTTTTCTTCTTCAGAGAAACCCGTTGTGCCGATGATCAGCTTTTTACCATGACGTTTACAAAGTTCAATATTCGCTAATGTGCTAACAGGTGCGGTAAAATCGACGATCACATCAAACTCTTCGATAGCTTTAGACAAGTCATCCACTAAAGCGACATCAAAACGACCTTCACCACATAACTCGCCGACATCAACGCCCACTAAAGATGACTCTGGACGCTCTGAACCAGCACCAACACTTGCTTCTGAATTATGATGAGCGGCTTTCACCAAGTTACGACCCATACGGCCCGCTGCTCCTGCAATTGCAATTCTTACCACTGCGAATATCTCCATTGTTTTTGGTTACCGTTGCCACTTATCTCGTGCGGCAACGTTCAATCGATTAATCCCTTTAAACTAACAACAATCTCAAACTCAGGCTAGCAATTACGAAAACTCTTTTATTACTCGCTCTAAAATTGGCACATTTGCCTCTGGGAAGGGGTATTGATTCAAAGATTCTAGGTTTACCCATTCACCTTGTTGACCCTCTTTACCATAAGGCTGTTGCTCAAAGGCTGTCACAAGGATGAAATCAAACTTAAGCGATTTATCACTGTAATCAAATTCAAGATGCTCAAAGAGAGACTGTTCAGTTACCTTGATGCCAATTTCTTCATCTAACTCACGAGCCATTGCTTGTTCAATGGTTTCGCCCGCTTCTACTTTACCGCCAGGGAACTCCCAAAAGCCACCTTTGTGTTTATCGTCTGGGCGTTTAGTAATAAAGACCTGTGATTTATCTTGGTTGAAGATAATGCCCGCAACAATATGGATTCTTTTCATATGATGGTGTTCCTTAATAAAACGCTTTGCTCACTCATCCCCCTCAATACGTCATCCTCAAGAAGGACAAACAACTGAGTTGAGGATCTAATACAAGAGCGTGAGTCTAACTATTAAACGAGATTCCCTACTAGGCTCGTTCCTCGCTTGAGGGAATGACGACTTACCCTTTAATCAAAAGATAAGCCACGAAATTTACATACAAAAAGAGCCGCCTAAGCGACTCTTTAATCAAAACTATATTTAGGCAAAGCTGTATTGGTTGAGAACGAGGAGGCGACGCGGAGTTTACAAGTGTAAATGAGCATCGCCGACGAAGTTATCAGCCATTACAGCAAAGCATTAGTCAATTTTACCGTGACACTGTTTGTATTTTTTGCCACTTCCACATGGGCATGGTTCGTTACGACCCACTTTACGCTCATCACGCACTACCGTTTGTGGAGATACCGCTTCAGCTTCATCGTCAGCTAACTGATTTTCAGCCACTGCATGTTGTGTTTGAGCACGACGCGCCGCTTCTTCAGCTTGAGCTTGACGTTGAGCTTCCATCTTTTCAACTTCTTCTTGTTGCTGAACGCGAACTTTAGAAAGAATGGTAACAACGTCTGTTTTCAGTACATCTAACAGACCTTCAAACAGTTCAAACGACTCGCGCTTGTACTCTTGTTTCGGGTTCTTCTGAGCATAACCACGTAAGTGTATACCTTGACGAAGGTGATCCATCGCAGCCAAGTGCTCTTTCCAAAGACCGTCTAGCGTTTGTAGCATCACAGACTTTTCGAAGTTACGCAGTACTTGAGCACCAACCACTTCTTCTTTTTGTTTGTACGAGTCAACCGCCATACCAAGAATACGCTCACGCAATGCTTCTTCATAAAGCTTGTCGTCTTCGTCCAACCAACCTTGAATATCAAAGTCTAGATCGAAGTCGTTTTTCAGGCGATCTTGTAGACCAGCGATATCCCACATGTCTTCAAGAGATTGAGGTGCAATGTACTCATCGATAACCGAAGTAAACACGTCTTCACGGTTGTGTTCGATCATTTCGCTGATGTCGTCAGAACTCATCAGTTCGTCACGAAGCTCATAAACCACTTTACGTTGGTCATTAGCTACATCATCGTACTCAAGAAGCTGCTTACGGATATCGAAGTTACGACCTTCCACTTTACGTTGTGCTTTTTCAATTGAGCGAGACAGCATCTTAGATTCAATCGCTTCGCCTTCGTCCATACCACTTTGAATAAGGCCAGCCATACGATCAGACGTAAAGATACGTAGCAGAGAGTCTTCCATTGATAGGTAGAAACGAGAAGAACCCGCATCACCTTGACGACCAGAACGACCACGTAGCTGGTTATCGATACGGCGAGATTCATGGCGCTCAGTACCAATGATGTGCAGACCACCGGACTCAAGTACTTTATCGTGGATAACTCTCCAGTCAGCTTTGATCTTATCGATCTGCTCTTGAGTTGGGTTTTCTAGCTTCTCTACCTGAGCCTGCCAGCTACCACCCAATACGATATCGGTACCACGACCAGCCATGTTAGTTGCGATAGTTACCGCGCTTGGCGTACCCGCTTGTGCAACGATCTCGGCTTCCATTTCGTGAAACTTAGCATTGAGAACGTTATGCTTAATTTTTGCTTTTTTCAGTGCGTTAGACAGTAGTTCTGATTTTTCGATAGAAACCGTACCAACCAGTGATGGCTGACCAGCCGCAACACGATCTTTAATGTCTTCAATGATCGCATTGAATTTGTCTTCTTCGGTACGATAAACCACATCTGGCATATCGTTACGAACCATAGGCTTGTTGGTTGGGATAACCACCGTTTCTAGGCCGTAGATAGACTGGAATTCGAAAGCTTCTGTATCGGCTGTACCTGTCATACCAGACAGTTTCTCGTACAAACGGAAGAAGTTCTGGAAGGTAATCGATGCTAACGTTTGGTTTTCGTTTTGAATCTTTACACCTTCTTTCGCTTCAACAGCTTGGTGTAAACCTTCAGACCAACGACGACCAGGCATAGTACGACCAGTATGTTCATCAACAATAACCACTTCGCCTTCTTCAGTAACGATGTAGTCTACGTTTTTCTCAAACAATACGTGCGCACGAAGAGCCGCATTTACGTGGTGAAGTAAGCTGATATTGGTTGGAGAGTAAAGTGTATCACCCTCTTCCATCAATCCATTTTTAACCATTAACTCTTCAACAAATTCTTGACCGTTTTCAGTCAGGTGAACCTGTTTAGATTTTTCGTCCATGGTGTAGTGACCTTCACCACGGTACTCTTCTGAATCTTCTTTATCTTGACGCTCTAGAGAAGGGATCAGCGTATTAATGCGCGTATAAAGATCTGAGCTATCTTCAGCAGGACCAGAGATAATTAACGGAGTACGAGCTTCATCGATTAAGATTGAGTCAACTTCATCGACTACAGCGAAGAAACGTTCACGCTGAACTCTATCTTCAGCACGGAAAGCCATGTTGTCACGCAGGTAATCAAAACCAAACTCGTTGTTTGTTCCGTATAGGATATCGGCTTGGTACGCTTCTTTCTTCTCTGGCGGAGCCATATTTGGCACGTTCACGCCAACTGTCATGCCAAGGAATTCAAATAGTGGTCGGTTTGTTTCCGCATCACGCTTCGCTAGGTAATCGTTCACCGTTACAACGTGAACACCTTTGCTTGGTAGGGCGTTAAGATAAGCTGGTAGAGTTGCGGTAAGAGTTTTACCTTCACCAGTACGCATCTCTGCGATTTGGCCAGCATTTAGAACCATGCCACCAATCAACTGCACGTCAAAGTGACGCATGCCGTAAACACGTTTAGACGCTTCACGTACTGTAGCAAATGCTTCAGGTAAAAGTTGATCTAGCGATTCGCCTTTATCTAAGCGCTCACGAAACTCAACCGTTTTAGCTTTTAACTCTTCATCAGAAAGTGCTTCTAACGTTGGTTCGTAGTTATTAATTTCTTTTACAATTTTTCTAAGGCGGCGCAGTGTTCTGTCATTGCGACTGCCAATTACCTTTGTCAGCAGCTTAGTAATCATGTGCTTGGAATCTCTTCGTTCTCAGATCGTCCGCGATCTATTTTAAATGCCGTCAGTCTCTACTAGCTATGAACTAGTCTTCAGTTACTAACCAAGGATACTGAGATAAATCTAGTATCTTTGATATTGTACTTGAGAGTAGAGTTTTCAAGGCTTGAGTTAAAATTAATGCTCTCTAGTGTAAGTAATTTTCACACTAACGACCATTTATAACCCCATTTGTTTGATGTGCTTGGAACTTTTCTTTCTAATTGCTGACGGATTAGCCAGACTGCAGTCTATTGGTAGACAACTTTCGGATGTTGACGACACTGTATCTGGAAAATAGATACAAAAAAACCAGGTCAATGACCTGGTTTTCGAAATCTTATATTGTTGTAAGCAACAATTACGCTAAAACCATACCTGGTTCAGCAAACGCAACTGGAGAGCCTACTTCTTCTTCGAATGTTGCCCATTCCCAAGCTTCTGCGTCAGCAAGTACTGCACGTAGTAGTTGGTTATTTAGGCCATGACCTGATTTGTATGCACGGAACTCACCAATAATAGCGTGTCCACACATGTAAAGGTCACCAATCGCGTCTAGTACTTTATGAGTTACGAACTCATTGTCAAAACGTAGACCTTCTTCATTAAGAATTCGGTACTCGTCAAGTACGATAGCATTATCAAAGCTACCACCAAGTACTAGATTTTGGGATTGTAGATACTCAATATCACGCATGAAACCGAAAGTACGAGCGCGAGAAATTTCTTTCACAAAACCTTGTGAAGAGAAATCAAACAACAAACGTTGCTCATCAGATTCAATCGCGGGATGGTTAAAGTCGATCTCAAAGTCCATGCGGAAGCCGTTAAATGGGACGAATTCTGCCCACTTATCGCCATCTTCAAAACGGATAGGCTTTTTGATTCGAATAAAACGCTTCGCTGCATTCAGTGTTTCTACACCTGCTTGCTGTAGCAAATATACGAATGGGCTTGCGCTACCATCCATAATTGGGATCTCTGGTGCATCAACCTCAACAATAATGTTGTCGATACCCATACCCGCTAAAGCTGCGTTAAGGTGTTCCACTGTAGAAATACGTACGCCTTCGTCGTTAACAAGAGCAGTACATAACATAGTGTCACGAACTGATGCTGGATCAGCTGGGAAATCTACAGGTGGATTTACATCAGTACGACGATAAACAATACCTGTATTTGCAGCTGCCGGGCGAAGAGTAAGTGTGACTTTACGACCAGAGTGGAGACCCACACCAGTTGTTTTCACAATTTCTTTCAGAGTACGTTGTCTGATCATCTGCTTGCCTCGTTATCAGTGCTACAAATCACGGTCAGTATTTACCGACCGCGAATTTTACCATTAATTCGACGATAGTCAAATTTTGGGTATTTGTTAATCAGCCTGACGTCGTAAGAATGCTGGAATATCTAAGTATCCACTCTCTTTCTCAGCTTTAGGTGCAGCACTCTGGCTAGCGCCTGTACCTGAAGAAACAGGTGACGTTGTTGGCTGTGGCTTAACTTGAGGTTTAACCTCAGTTTTCTCTTGCAATGGCTGTGCCATTTTCTCTTCCACTTTTGGTGCAGTTTGAGCTGCAACTTGTGGTTGAGGCGTTGGCGCTACTTTAGCCTTGCCACCAGCAACTAATGTAATGTCTGGTTTTTTCTCTGTTCCGATACCTGTTGCAACAACAGTTACACGGATTTCATCCGTCATGTCAGGGTCTAGAGAAGTACCAATCACGACAGTTGCGTTATCAGAAGCGAATGCCTTAACTGTATTACCCACAGTTTCGAATTCATCTAGACGCATGTCCAGGCCTGCAGTGATGTTCACAAGAACGCCACGCGCACCAGCTAGGTCGATGTCTTCTAGTAGTGGGCTAGAAATTGCCGTTTCAGCAGCTTCTTCAGCACGGTCTTCACCTTTTGCGATACCGCTACCCATCATTGCATGACCCATCTCAGACATTACAGTGCGAACATCCGCGAAATCGACGTTAATCATACCAGGGCGAGTAATTAGCTCTGCGATACCTTGTACAGCATTTTTAAGCACATCATTTGCACTTGCGAAAGCTTCTAGCAGTGTTACGCCACGGCCAAGTACCTTAAGTAGCTTTTCATTTGGAATCGTAATTAAAGAATCCACATGCTTAGAAAGCTCTTCAATACCTTGCTCTGCAAACGCTAAACGTTTTTTGCCTTCAAAGCTAAATGGCTTAGTTACAACAGCAACTGTTAGCACACCTAGCTCTTTCGCAACTTCAGCAATAACTGGAGCAGCACCTGTACCCGTACCACCGCCCATACCAGCTGCGATAAATACCATATCGGCGCCAGTTAGAACTTCTTTAATTCTTTCTCGATCTTCGAGAGCTGCATCACGGCCTACTTGTGGGTTTGCACCAGCGCCCAAACCTTTAGTGATATCACCACCAATTTGGATCACGCTGCTCACGCTTGTTTTACGAAGTGCTTGGGCATCAGTGTTAACACTGATGAATTCTACGCCTTCGATTGATTCACGTACCATGTGCTCAACAGCGTTACCGCCACCGCCACCAACTCCAACGACTTTAATTACTGCATCGTCAGACATTTCCATCATCGGTTCAAACATGTGTTATCTCCGTTTTTTCCTGCAACTCAGGTTAAAACTCTTTTTGTATCCAATTACGCAATTTGCCAAACAAGCCTGACATAGAAGGTGCTGAACGCTTAGGTTCGCTGTAATCACCTTCATCACTTATCTGACAATCTCTTGCGTAATGAAGTAAACCAACCGCCGTAGAATGATACGGCTCTTTAACATAGTCAGTTAAGCCACTAACTTCTAATGGCTTACCAACTCGAACTTGATTGCGGAAAACGCGTTCCGCACACTCTACCAATCCGTCAATTTGTGCCGCTCCACCAGTGAGAACGACGCCAGCTGCAAGGTGGTGTTTAATACCTTCATCGCGTAGCTGTAATTGAACCGTATCAATAGTTTGGTTAACGAGCCCCATAAGTTCAGTGTAACGTGGTTCAATCACTTCCGACAAAGTTTGTCGTTGCAAACTTCTCGATGGGCGACCACCAACACTTGGGACGTTAACAGAGTCATCCTTGCTTACGAGTTCACTCAGAGCGCAACCATGGTTTACTTTTATCTCTTCAGCATCGCTCACTGGCGTGCCGAAAGCGAAGGCAATATCACTGGTTACTGCATTTCCTGCGTAGGAAAATACTTCTGTGTGTCGAAGCGCGCCGCCAGTCCATATGGAAATATCCATTGTACCCGCACCGATATCTACCACACACACTCCAAGCTCTCTCTCGTCTTCAGTAATTACCGCGTTACTTGAGGCAAGTCCTGAAAATACGATCTGTTCTACTGTGAGACCACATCGTTCAACAGCTTTAATAATGTTTCTCGCCATGTCGCTATGGCAAGAAATTAGGTGAACACTGACTTCCATTCGAACACCAGATAAGCCAAGTGGGTTCTTAATCCCTTCTTGATAATCAATGGTAAATTCTTGTGGGATCACGTGCAGAATTCTCTGCTCATCACCTATTTTAATTGATTTCGCGGTATGGATCGCTCGATCCATATCATCTTGAGACACTTCTTCATCTGAAATAGTGCCCATGCCTTTTTCAATTCGGCTTGCGATATGTTTGCCCGATAGCGAGATAAACACATTGCTGATTTGGCATTCCGCCATCAACTCTGCTTGATCAATAGCTCGCTGAACCGACTTAACTACCGACTCTAGGTCGTTTACACCACCTTTATCCATACCTCTAGATGGGCTTTGCCCTGATCCAATGATATTGATTTGACCATCAGGCAATATTTCACCAACCAGAGCTGATATGGTCGCAGTGCCTATATCAAGACCAACGATTATGTTGTCATCTGCGGTCTTAGTCATCTGTGCTCTCTTCTAACTCTTGCTCTGGAAACCAGCCTACAGCGGCTCCCGTATCATACCTGAGGTCGATGTAGCTCACTTGATTCGCCTTACTACCTAATTCGTTGTAAAGCGAAATGAAGCGTTCAACACGCTCATCTAAAGAATCTTTACCTAGTTCTAAACGGATACCGTTATCTAGGATTATTTGCCACGCGCGACGCTCATTGAGAACGAGCGAGGTAACGGTTAACCCTAGACTATTAATCAAAGGAGTTATCTGTCGCCATTTTTCTATCACTTCTTGGCTGGTGCCGTCTGGGCCGTAAAGCTTGACTCGATCGCCCTTTAATAGGCCGATATCACCATTAAACACCTGACCATCGTCATTAAGCAGCATGTTACCGTTCCAGATTGCTGCTGCATGATACTCAGTCAAAAATACTTTTATTGTGTCTGGCCACTGTTTACGAATTGAGACAACAGACACCCAAGGCAATGCTTCTAAACTGTTTTGCAACACACCAATGTCCTGTGACATGAATGTTCCAATATGCTCAAGCTCGCCAAAGGCATGCTGAACATCACCAGCCGTTACATAAGTTAAGTCGCCCTGAAGTACTATTTTGGAAAGAGGCAATCGCTGATCGTCCCACATCCAAGTCAGTGTGGTATAGAAAAGAAACCCAATGAATAGCAGCACCACAACAAAAAAAGACCCGCCTAAGGCGTGTTTCTTGAGCGACGGTAAACTGAATAGGTGGCGGTTTTCGCTAAAAGTACTTTCTACCAAAGCCCGCATTCCCTGTCGTTGGTTCGCAATTCTATTCCCTATCTTCGTAATAGAGGTAAAAGCACTTACTTTAACCTATGAATTATACTGAGCAAAATCAAACTATCAAACGTTGATAATAAGATTTTTGGTCAATTTTAGGTCAATCGCAAGAAGTGAGCGATCAACCACAGTCTGTAGACGGTATTCTGTTACGCGTTCTGCATTTTATTAATGTCTAATTGTAACGATTCAAGCTGCTTCGCTACACGGCCAACATCACCTGCACCCTGCGTTAAAACAAGATCACCACCTTGAATTACGTTAGCTAGAGCCGACGGCAGCGCGTTGATATCAGCAACAAAGATTGGATCTATCTTACCACGACCACGAATAGTTCGACTTAACGAACGCCCGTCCGCACCTGCAATAGGTTTCTCACCTGCCGAGTACACATCTAATAAAATTAGAACATCAACCTGCTCAAGAACGTTAGCAAAGTCATCATACAGATCGCGAGTACGGCTATAACGGTGAGGTTGGAAGATCATCACAAGACGTTTGTCAGTCCAGCCGCTGCGTGCAGCTTGGATAGTAACATCCACTTCAGTTGGGTGATGACCATAATCATCAACCAACATTGCAACGCCTTTACCGGTTTCGTACTCACCTAAGTGATCGAAACGACGGCCTGTGCCTTCCGTTCCTGCCATCGCTTTTAGAATTGCTTCATCACTGATGTCATCTTCAGTCGCAACCGCAATTGCAGCTGATGCATTTAGCGCATTATGACGGCCCGGAATGTTCAATGTAATATCAAGGTTAGCTTTGCCTTCACGTACCACAGTGAACTTGCCTTGTTGCCCTTCTTGTACGTAATTTTCAATACGGATATCAGCATCTTCTGAGAAACCGTAAGTAATCACTTGGCGACTCACCTGAGGAATAAGCTCACGTACAACAGGATCGTCAACACACATCACAGCCTGACCATAGAATGGCAGGTTGTGTAAGAAATCAATAAACGTCTGCTTTAACGTTTCAAAATCACCGCCATAGGTATCCATATGATCCGCTTCAATGTTAGTCACAATACTAACCATTGGTTGCAGATGCAGAAATGACGCATCACTTTCATCAGCTTCAGCGATAAGGATACGACTTGAACCTAAGCGAGCATTAGTGCCTGCACTTTTCACCAAACCACCGTTTACGAAAGTGGGATCGAGGCCTGCTTCCGAGTAAATCTGTGTAACTAGCGCTGTGGTCGTTGTTTTACCGTGCGTACCAGCCACGGCAATACCGTGACGAAAACGCATCAGCTCAGCCAGCATTTCCGCACGACGAACAATCGGTGTACGCGCTTCACGAGCAGCAACAATCTCTGGATTTTCTTCGTTGATAGCGGTTGAAACCACCACTACACTTGCATCAGCAACGTTACTTGCTTGGTGGCCAATGTAAACTGTCGCCCCCTTGCTAACTAAACGATCAGTCACTGGGTTTTGAGCAATATCAGAACCCGTGATCTGATAGCCTTCATTTAGCAAGACTTCAGCAATCCCGCTCATTCCAGCACCACCAATACCAATGAAGTGGATAGATTTAACACGGCGCATTTCTGGCACCATTGCACGGATTTGCGCTAAGTCTTGGGTATGTTCAATCGTCATCAATTCAGTCTCGTTATTTTGCTAAAGCTTTAATTGCTTCAGCGACGGTCACATCAGCATCAAGCTTGGCTGCTTGACGAGCTTTTGTTGCCATCATTTTTAATTCATTTCTATCAAGCTGAGCGATAGCGTTCGCGAGCTTATCAGCCGTCAGTTGTGGCTGTTCAATCATTAATGCTGCGCCACATTCAACTAAATGGTCGGCATTCAACGCTTGCTGCCTGTCTTTGTGCATGAACGGAACAAAGATAGAACCAACACCAGCAGCTGACACTTCAGATACGGTTAATGCACCTGAACGACAAACTAATAGATCTGCCCATTCATAAGCTTGCGCCACATCATCAATAAATTCAGTTACTTGAACATTATCTACAGAGTGTGATTTGTATTGTTCAATCACTTGCTGTTGATTGTTCTTACCGGCTTGATGCACCACAGTAAAACCTTCACCAAGCTGGGCCATGCTCACTGGCAAGGTATCGTTCAGAATTTTAGCGCCCTGACTGCCGCCCATCACTAGGATACGAATATCACCGTCGCGCTCTGTCATGCGTTGCTCGGGTTCAGCTAAGGCAACCACATCTTCACGTACTGGATTACCCACCACATCAGCAGTAGGGAAAGCACCAGGGAAAGCTTGGAATACTTTTTTGGCAATTTTAGATAGCCATTGATTAGTTAAACCCGCCACTGCATTTTGTTCATGCAGAACTACTGGAATACCGGATAACCATGCCGCGATACCACCGGGGCCACTCACGTACCCCCCCATTCCAAGCACTACATCTGGCTGCCATGCTTTGATGTGATGTCTTGCTTGAAGTATGGCATTAATAATCTGGAATGGCGCTTTAATTAACTTGCTAATGCCTTGACCACGCAGGCCTTTCACTTTAATAAAGTCGATCTCAATGCCATGTTTTGGCACTAAGTCCGCTTCCATTCTATCCGCGGTTCCTAACCAGCGAATTTCCCAACCTTGTTGCTGAAGCTTTTTAGCCACGGCTAAGCCAGGGAAAACGTGACCACCAGTACCACCAGCCATCACTAAAAGTTTTTTGTTTTGTTTCATAACGTTGGATTCTTATTCTACTAATTCGTTTTGATTGTCGGCTTGTTCTTCTTGTTGTATTCGACATTCGTGATCAATGCGCAATAGCATTGAAACCGCGACTGACATGACGATAAGACTTGAACCACCGTAGCTGATCAATGGCAATGTTAGACCTTTGGTTGGAACGATACCTGAAGCGGCACCTACGTTAACAAGCGTCTGAAATGCAAACCAAATACCAATACCAAAGGCAAGATAACCGCTGAATAACTGGTCGTTCTCGAATGCTTTCTTACCAATTAAAATCGCTTTCAGTACCAAACTAAAGATCAGAATCAGCACGAGAGTTACACCAACAAAGCCTAACTCTTCTGCCAATACAGCAAACACAAAATCGGTATGTGCTTCAGGCAAATACTCTAACTTCTGAACCGAATTACCAAGACCTTGTCCCATCCAATCACCACGACCAAATGCCATTAGTGATTGAGTTAATTGGTAGCCACTGCCGAACGGGTCATTCCAAGGTTCCCAGAATGAGGTCACACGTCGAACACGATAGGGTTCTATAACAATTAATCCAACGACCGCGGCAATGCCCGCCACCATCAAGGCAATAAACTGTGAAAGCTTAGCACCTGCAATAAACAGCATGCCAAACAAGGTCACCAACATTACAACAACCGTACCTAAATCGGGCTGGCCGAGAAGCAAAACAGCAAAGGCACCAAACACCATGATTGGCTTACCGAAACCGCCGAAAAACGTTTTTCTGACCTCGTCTTGTTTACGAACCAGATAGCCCGCCATAAAGATAAACAGCGATAACTTAGCGACTTCTGCGGGTTGTAAGTTAAACAGTCCAAGTGGAATCCAGCGTGATGCACCATTAACCGACTTACCAACGGCCAGCACCACCACTAGCAAAAAGAAGGACAAACCCAACAGATACATACTGTATTGAAACCATCGCTTCATTGGGATCTGCAATATTACGCTGGATACACCTAGCGCCAACACAAGGAAAATGGCGTGGCGAAACATAAAGTGAAATGGCTGATCGGTTAAACGAGCGCTGATAGGAAACGAAGCCGACGTTACCATCACCAAGCCTGTCAGCATCAGTCCAAGAGCAATCCATACTAATTGACGGTCGTAAAGCGCCTCTGGTGTGGCACGATTAAGCCATTGCCAAATAGATTGATTGATCTCTTTCACTCTTTGCACTGAATGTTAGTCCTTCAACACGTTAGGCGTATTCATGAGCGAGTTCAGTGAAAGCATCACCTCTCGCCATGAAGTTATTAAATTGATCAAAGCTTGCACACGCTGGAGACAGCATCACCATATCACCGGGCACCAACTGCGTTGAGATGCTTTCGATAATGTCACTAATGGTTTCAAACGTCTTAGCCGATTGATGCAACGACATAAATTGCGCAGCATCTTCACCGAAGCAACACAGCTGAACACGCTCCAGTTGCGCCAACACAGGCTTGAGCTCACTAAAGTCAGCACCTTTACCTACACCACCAACCAAAAGATACAAAGTACCTTGGCACTCTAGCCCCGACAAAGCCGCCAATGTACTGGCTACGTTGGTCGCTTTCGAGTCGTTAACCCACTTGATAGAACGCTTATCAGCTACCACTTGGCAACGATGCGTTAAACCGTTGTAGGTCTTCAGAGCTTCAAGGCTTTTGCTGTAATCAATACCGACTTGTTTAAGCAGTGCTAGCGAGACTAGCGCATTTGCCACATTGTGACGTCCAACCAATGTTAAATCTTGAGTAGGAAGTACTGGCTTGCTGCTATCCACCAACCATTCAGTACCATCAATCGTCGCCACACCAAACTCTTGGTCGTCGAGTCCGAATGTCACTAATGGCATACTGTGGTCAGGATAAGTCTCTTTGTCTTCGCGGTTTACAATCGCGTACTGAGCGTTGTAAAAAATTCTTAATTTGGCGTCACGGTAATCGGCCATGCCTTGATAGCGATCCATATGATCTTCTGACAAGTTCAAAAAGGCCGCCGCTGCAAGGTTTAAACTGGATGTTGTCTCTAGCTGAAAGCTTGAAAGCTCAAGGACATATAAGTCGGCATCAAGCTCTAAAAGATCTAAGGCAGGAATACCGATGTTACCACCAACACCAACATTGAGACCTGCGGCTTTCGCCAGTACACCTGTAAGATCAGTCACCGTGCTCTTGCCGTTTGAACCTGTTATTGCCACAACGGGTTTATTTACCGCCCAGCCAAACAGTTCAATATCACCAACAACCGGAACACCCGCTTGAATAACATCTTGTATTTCCGGGGTCGCTAAGGCGATACCCGGGTTAGCAACGACTAAATCCGCTCCCGCTAACCATTGGCTATTCCAACTTCCAGAATGCAGTTCCACAGATTCAGGCAAAGATTCTCTGCCCGGTGGTAGCTCGCGAGTATCAATCACCTTCACATGTGTGTGAGGTTGATATTTTACGAGATGTTTAACGACAGAGAGCCCGGTAATACCGAGCCCCACAACCACTACATTTTGAATATTTTGCCAACGTTCCATTTAAACAAGATGCTCTTAATAGTTTTAAAGAGCCTCTAATCTGAGGCTCACATAGGATTAACGAACTTTCAGTGTCGCTAGACCAACCAATACTAATACCATTGAGATGATCCAAAAACGCACGATTACACGCGGCTCCGGCCAACCTTTAAGTTCGTAGTGGTGATGAATCGGTGCCATGCGGAAAATACGCTGACCACGCAATTTGTAAGAGCCTACCTGCAGAATCACTGACAAGGTCTCCATTACAAACACACCGCCCATGATAACCAGTACCAATTCTTGGCGAACTAACACAGCAATCACACCCAATGCACCACCAAGCGCTAGAGAACCAACATCGCCCATGAATACTTGTGCTGGGTAGGTGTTAAACCATAGAAAGCCGAGACCTGCACCCACGATAGCAGTACATACAACAACCAGCTCAGAGGTGTATGGGATGTATGGAATGTGTAGGTACGCGGCGAAGTTAACGTTACCTGTCGCCCAAGCAATCACAGCAAAGCCAGCCGCAACCATCACCGTTGGCATAATGGCCAAACCGTCTAGGCCGTCCGTTAGGTTTACCGCATTACTGGTACCCACAATAACAAAGTACGTCAGCACTATGTAGAACAAGCCTAACTGTGGCATCACATCTTTGAAGAAAGGAACAACCAATTGTGTTGCCGCAGTATCGTGACCATGAGCGTATAGAGCGAATGCGACAACCAATGCAATCGCCGATTGCCAGAAGTACTTCCAACGAGCAATCAAGCCGTCTGTATTTTTACGAACGACTTTACGGTAGTCGTCAACAAAGCCAACCGCACCGTAACCGCCAAGAACAACCAATACCGCCCAAACGTAAGGGTTAGAAAGGTCAGCCCACACTAATACCGTAATAATGATCGCAGCTAGGATCATCACGCCACCCATGGTTGGTGTACCACGCTTACTGAAGTGAGACTCAGGGCCGTCATTACGAACAACTTGGCCAATTTGTAGCATTTGCAGACGCTCAATTAAACGAGGTCCCATCCACAGTGACAGACATAATGCCGTCAAAATACTCGCGATTGCACGAAACGATAGGTATTCGAACAAACGGAAAAAAGAAAAGTGTGGCTGTAGTAGCTCTGCAAGCCAAATTATCATGAAAAGTTCTCCTTTAAAGCAGCGGCTATTTTACTCATTCCTGCACTGTTTGCGCCTTTTACCAACAAGGTATGTGACGCGTTTTCTGGCAAGCATAAGTGCTGCTCTATGTGCGCGATCATCGCTTGATGCGTTGCAAAGTGAGTACCATTACAGACCTCACTAATCACCTTAGTATCATTACCGTAAGTGAGTACATGCTCAAAAGCGAATGGGGCAGCATATTCACCGACTTGACGGTGAAGTGCAAGGCTTTCGTCGCCTAATTCAGCCATATTGCCTAAAATCAACCAACGTTGACCTTTGAAGCTCGATAGCAATTTAGCTGCCGCCTTCATTGCAGGCACGCTGGCGTTATAACTGTCATCTATCAGCTTGATATTCTGACTTAATTGTTGAACCTCAACTCGTCCTTTGACTGAGATAAGATTCGCTAAACCATTTTTTATTTCATCGAGCGTTGCGCCAAACTGAATGCTCAACGCTGCTGCTGCTAAGGCATTCGCTACGTTATGCTGGCCGATAATGCCAAGTTCAACGGGCACAGAACCTTTTGGTGTCTGCATATCAAAGCACGCTTCACCTTGCTCGTTGATACGAATATTTTTGGCAAAGTAATCCGCTGTATCATCACTTTCTGAAAAGGTCAGAACCGCTTTATCTGCGAGAACTTCACTCCAAAATTCGCCACCGTTACTCTCTAAACTAACAATAGCAGTGTCACCAGCTGCAAGCCCCTGAAAAATTTCACCTTTTGCTTGCTTCACACCATCAATTGAGCCAAATCCTTCTAGGTGCGCCGCTGCCACATTATTTACCAAGGCAACCTGTGGTTTCACAAGCTGGGTAGTGTAGGCGATTTCACCGATATGGTTAGCGCCTAATTCGATCACCGCATAGTCATCGCTTGGTTCACTACGTAGCAAAGTCAAAGGCACACCAATATCATTATTGAAGTTACCTGCCGTAAACAGCACCTTGCCACGTTGTTGCAGAATGCTCGCCACCATCTCTTTGACGGTCGTCTTGCCACAACTGCCAGTAATCGCCATGGTTGGCACGTCACATTGTTTATGGATCCAAGCACTTAACTGACCTAAAGCAAGTTTAGTGTCTTCAACAACAACTTGAGTAATATTTAAGTCAAGTTTTCGTTCGACTAACAACGCACTCGCATTCGCCTCAACGGCTTGATGACAAAAGTCATGCGCATCAAAACGTTCTCCGACGAGAGCAACAAACAATGCGCCCTCTTCAACGGTGCGAGTATCCGTAGAAACGGCATTAATTACGTTATGACTGGAGTTGACAGCCTCAATCAACTCGCCGCTGACTGCTGAACAAATTTGTTCGAGTGATACATCAATCATGATGAAATACCTAAAAGTTGAAGCGCAGACTCTCGGTCTGAGTAATGTACCGTATTGTCTTTCAATACTTGGTAATCCTCATGGCCTTTACCAGCCAAAAGAATAATGTCATTGCTGTCTGCCTGCTCAAGTGCAAACTTAACCGCTTGGTAGCGATCGTGCTCGACGAACGCCGATTCCGGCTCACTTAAACCAGCAAGCATATCTTTGACAATCAAAACCGGATCTTCGCTGCGAGGGTTGTCATCTGAAATAATAATTTTATCGGCAAACTGCTCTGCGGTCGCTGCCATCATCGGGCGTTTCCCTGTGTCACGATCTCCACCGCAACCAAAGATAGCCCACAATTTTCCCGAGCAGTGCACGCGCAATGCTGCCAGAGCTTTCTCTAACGCGTCTGGTGTATGAGCGTAATCAACAACTACTTTAGCTTTGCTCGGCACTTGGAACAGTTCCATACGACCAATAACAGGCTGAAGCTGAGGTGCAGTATCGACTAATATTTTCTTATCGATGCCCAATGAAAGCAGAGTCGCGAAAGCAACCAATACATTTGATGCGTTAAACTGACCAATTAAAGGAACCGAAAGATCGCCTTGTCCCCAGTTACCATCGAAAGACATCTGAATACCAGTTTCTGCATAAGCGACATCAGACGCCCATACCGATTGTTGATAACCCGCTAGCGGTGATAGTGAAACAGCAATGGCCTTGGATAAATCTATCATCCAAGCCTTACCCACTTCGTCATCCACATTAATGACGGCATGCTTGCATTTGTGTTGAGTAAACAAGCTCTTCTTCGCCAGAGCGTACTCTTCCATGGTGCCATGGTAATCAAGATGATCACGACTCAAGTTAGTAAAGACACCAACTTCAAAGTCCAAAGCCTTTACTCGACCTTGCACCAAACCATGAGAAGAGATCTCCATCGCAGTATAAACGGCTTTTTCTTCAGCCAACTCACTCAGCGTGCGCTGTATTTCAATCGCGCTGCCTGTGGTGTTAGCCGCTGTTTTTAGATTATCTAGGAAACCATTACCTGTGGTGCCCATTACCGCAGAGCGTTGACCAACGAGATCAAGCCATTGAGCAATCAATTGAGTGATGGTGGTTTTGCCATTGGTGCCAGTAACACCAATCAGTTTGGTCGCTTGAGAAGAATAAACTCGACCAGCCAGTTCAGAGAGAATTGAATTTAGCTCCGCTACATAAACAACAGGAACTGCATTTAACCACTCAACCAAGCCATGAGCTTTGTCATCACCAGCCTGTGCAATGACGGCTTTAGCTCCTTGAGCGACCGCTTTGTCGATAAAACGGCGACCATCAACGGCATGTCCAACAATGGCGACGAAAATATCACCTTTCTTGATGGCACGACTATCCAACTCCAATTGCTCAACAGCAATCGACTCTAGTTCTGTTGAATCAAAGTCCCCCCAAGGAGAAAGTAAAGATGACAGCGTGAGGCTATTACTCATATTGAATCCTGATTAACTCTATTCTTGAAACTTATTTTCATCAGCCGGGACATTCATGATTTGTAGTGCACCCTTCATGATCTCAGAAAATACAGGGGCTGCGACTGAGCCACCATAGTAAAGGTCACCTTGAGGCTCATTGACTACAACAACCAACGCAACTCTTGGGTCACTTACTGGGGCAAAGCCTGCAGTGATCGCAATGTATTCATCACTGTATCCGCCAGCCTCTGCCTTACGAGATGTACCCGTTTTGGCTGCAACGCGGTAACCCGGAACGGCGGCTCTTGTCGCCGTTCCACCTTTTTGAGTCACCCCTTCGAGCATGTTCAAAACCAGTTCAGCGTTTTCTCGCTTGATAATCTGCTTAGAAAAATCTTGGTCGTTGCTCTTAATAATATGAATTGGCTCATATAAGCCTTTGTTGGCTAGCGTCGCATAAGCATGTGCTAACTGCATCGGTGTAACAGACAAACCATAACCAAACGCTAAGGTCGCAATCTCAAACTTTGACCAGCGACGGCGATTCGGGAAAATACCGCTCGTTTCACCAACCAAATTCAGCCCAGACATCTCACCTAGACCAACCGAGCTGTACATACCAAGCAAGGCTTCGAGTGGCATATTAAGCGCTAATTTCGCAACACCTATGTTACTCGACTTTTTGAGGATCAACGCTAAGTCAGCCTTACCCACTTTAGACGAATCTCGCACACGACTACCACCGATCTGCATAATACCGTTGCCAGTATCAATAACGACATCTGGGTCTGCGGTGCCGTTCTCTAGCGCCGCTAAAACCACAAAAGGTTTCACGGTAGAGCCAGGTTCCATGGCGTCGGTTAATACGCGGTTTCGCATCTTAAAGCTTTGTAGGTCAGCACGGTTATTCGGGTTGTAAGATGGCGCATTGACCATGGCTAACACGGCACCTGTTTTTACATCGAGCAGTACCGCAGAGCCTGAAGTCGCCTTATGATCGGCCACCGCTTGCTTGATCGCTCGATAAGCAATGGCCTGTAATCGTTGGTCGATGGTTAATTCTAATGGCTTGCCTTCTTCACGCTCTTCTAAGGCAATATTTTCGACAACGCGTCCATAGCGATCTTTACGAATGGTACGTTTACCCGCTTCACCAGTGAGCCACTGATCATAACTGCGTTCTACACCTTCAAGACCATGACCATCGATACCGGTTACACCAATAAGATGAGCACTGATTTCACCTGCAGGGTAGTAACGACGAGATTCAGCTTTAAGCCCCACACCCACGAGTTTAAGATCGCGGATATATTTAGCCATCGCAGGGCTAACTTGTCTCTGAAGATAAATAAATCGGCGGGATTTGTTACTAGAGATCTTATCGATCATCGGTTGTCGTTCTAGGCCAAGTACATCAGCTAACGCATACCAACGATCAATTTGAGCCATACCATTTTTATCGAAAATGGTTTTCGGGTCAGCCCATACCGCTTCAACAGGAACACTGACAGCAAGTGGCTCACCATTGCGATCAGAAATAATGCCACGAGCAGAAGGAATAGCCTTAACACGCACCGAACGAAGGTCGCCCTGACGAATTAAGTTATCTGGTTCAATGATTTGTATATAAGCCACACGACCAACAAGTGCAGCAAAGGCAAGAAACACGAAAGCAATAACGACGTTAAAACGCCATTTTATCAGAACTGGATCCGAATCCTTTTCGCTCTTCACACGCTTTTTCGTTGATTTATTAACGGTTTTCGCGGGTGATTTTTCCTTTTTACCGGTCATTTCAGTGTGATCACAACTTCTTTATCAGAGTCTGGACGTTTCATGTCTAACTCTCGTTTTGCCGATGCTTGAACGCGACTGTGTTCAGCCAAAGCTGTCTCTTCAAGCATTAAATTTCGCCACTCATCATCTAGCTGCTCTCGTTCGACTAATGCCATGTCTTTTTGCGTAATCGCCTGACGTGACATATGTGTCGTAAGAACGACCCCCATCGCACTCGCAAAGATACAGATAAGAATCACCAATGGGACCTTACCCACGGAGATCAAATCAAAAAATATTATCTTGGCTAAGTTAGGCTTGGAGGTCTTCATTGACTACAGCTTTTCTGCGATTCGTAGTACTGAGCTGCGTGAACGAGTATTTTCATCCACTTCACCTTTAGAAGGCTTGATCGCTTTACCAATTGGTTTTAGATCGGCACTGCCTAAAGCTTTAATTTGATCTTCTGTTAATGGTAAACCATGAGGTACCTGAGGGCCTTGACTCTCTTTACGGATGAAGCGCTTCACCATACGGTCTTCAAGAGAGTGAAAACTGATAACAGAGATACGACCTTGGGGAGCAAGAATACTTGCAGCGCCTTTCAGTGCGGTATCGATCTCTTCAAGTTCACTATTAATGTAGATACGAAATGCTTGGAAAGCACGTGTCGCTGGGTGCTTTTTCTCTTTAAAGTTCTTTGGAGCGACATCAGAGATAAGCTTAGCCAATTGGCCAGTACGTGTTAACGGTTCGTTCTCTTCGTTCTCTTGATAAGCAATGATGCCCTTCGCGATACGACGAGCGTGTTTATCTTCACCGAACTCACGGATAACCCATGTGATGTCATCAAGATCCGCATCAACTAGCCACTGAGAAACCGGAATACCCGTCGTTGGATCCATACGCATGTCTAGCGGGCCGTCTTTCATGAAGCTAAAGCCACGTTCAGCATCATCTAGCTGTGGTGAAGACACACCTAAATCCAGTAAAACACCATCCACTTTACCCACTAAGTCATAACGCTCTGCATATTCAGCCATACCTGAGAATGGGCCGTGAATAATCGTAAAACGGGGGTCATCAATCTTCTGAGCTTCAGCAATTGCTTGTGGATCGCGGTCGATACTAAAGAGTCTTCCATTCTCGCCCAGTTTAGACAGGATTGTACGGCTGTGCCCACCACGGCCAAAAGTACCATCGATGTAGGTACCGTCAGGTTTGATCGCAAGTCCGTCAATAGATTCGTTAAGCAATACTGAAATATGTTTGAATGCTTCTGTCATAGTCTTCTCAGTGAGTGGATTGAGCCATTAGTTCGGCAATAATTTGTTCTATTAACGTTTTAGTGTACTGATTTCACGCTGTATCTCCACCATATTGTGTATAGGCATTTGGAATTTTTGACCCAAGCTTATATCAGGGTGAAAGATTTTAAGGAAATCTAAATAATTTACGTCAATATAAAGCAAAAAACCCATCACTACGGTTAAGTAATGATGGGTTCTTTATATAGGTGGAGTTGACACATACGCCGGGTTCTGTTCCGCTTGCGCGGCGGTAACCATTCGTCTAGGCCTGCAATCGCTCACAGGCTCAAGCAATCTACCCGCCCCCATACGCGAGCAGCGCAATGCGAGGGCCTATTTGATCTTGCTCCGGGTGGAGTTTACCTTGCTACGAACTGTTGCCAGTCGCACGGTGCGCTCTTACCGCACCCTTTCAGCCTTACCTGTGCCTCTTCCGAAGAAATGAGGCCATCGGCGGTCTTCTCTCTGCTGCACTTGTCGTGGGCTCGCGCCCCCCAGACGTTATCTGGCACCCTGCTCTATGGAGCCCGGACGTTCCTCCCCTCTACCAGTCTCCCGAAGGACTTCAACGTCAGTTTCCCGAAGGACCTCAACGTCAGTCTCCCGAAGGACATCAGCAAAGCAGCGATTACCCGTTCAACTCCGAAGGCGGATTGTATAGAGATTCGTGTGCAGTGTCTAGCGAGATCACAAATATGGTGCAAACCTCTAAGCAACTGCGTGAATTTCACACAATCCAGACAAAAAAAGAGGAATGACGGCAATACCATCATTCCTCACAAGCTTTTCAATACAGGTTAGCTACTCTTTAAAGAGGTATCTAGTTGTCTAGATACTCTAGGCCCCATTTATATAAAGCGTTCTTTTTCAGATTGTAGATTTCTGCCGTCATCGCCGCCGCTTTTTTAAGAGGTAGCTCTTTGGTTAGAATACCTAGCGTGCGAGTCGCTTCGTCTGGTAATTCTGTGGTCGCTTCTTCACGGTGACCATGAATCAGCAGCACCATCTCACCACGTTTGCGGTTAGCGTCTTCTTCAATCCACTCAATCAGCTCACCAAGTGGCAGCCCTTGGATGGTTTCGAAGGTTTTGGTTAGCTCACGCGCCAATACAACTTCACGGTCAGGTCCTAGAATATCTAGCATATCCTGCAGAGAATCCGTAATACGGTGCGGTGATTCATAGAAGATACACGTGCGTTCTGCTTTTGCGATCTCTAAGAACTTATCTTTGCGACCCTTACTCTTTGGTGGCAAGAAGCCTTCAAAGCTGAAGCGATCCGACGGTAGACCAGAAGCACTTAACGCTGTAATCACTGCACAAGCACCAGGAAGTGGCACAACTCTCACACCCGCTTGACGACATTGTGAGACAAGATGGTAACCTGGGTCACTGATTAAAGGAGTACCCGCATCAGAGACTAATGCGATAGACTGACCTTCTAATAACCTTTCGACTAGAACTTGTGCTTTAGTTTGTTCATTATGATCATGTAAAGCGAACGTTCTGGTTGATATATTGAAGTGAGCAAGCAGCTTACCCGTGTGGCGTGTGTCTTCGGCTGCAATAACATCGACACTTGATAAAATTTCAATTGCTCTTTGAGTGATATCTCCCAAATTTCCGATTGGAGTTGGCACAATGTAGAGAGTTGGGCTCTCTGTGAGCAAGGTTTTGTTATCTGTCATTTGTTTACCATCACTTCAACGATTAATATAGATACAAATTTATACGGAATTTAAAGAACTCATGGCAACGATGAACCATAAGAGACTCAGTGTACCACGCTTACTAACTCCAATTGCATTAGCAATTACATTGGCGGCTTGTTCTTCAGGTCCTCAAGCACCAACGAGCGTTGATATTACACTAGATCCAGCGCAATCAACTGAAAGTTACATGATGCAGGCGGATAGTAGTAAAGGAAGTCTACAAAACGACTGGTTAATCATGGCGCTTAAATCTTCTGTGCAAGCTGGAAAAACCGATCAAGCAACACTGCTTATCAAACGCTTAGCAAAACAAGAACTAAGTGAAGTTCAACAAGCGGAATGGCAATTAGCTCGCGCTCAGCTGCTAGTGAATAACTCACAGCCTGATCAAGCTTATAGCCAACTGAACTTTCAGCCTTGGTGGAAGCTACCTGACGAACAGTGGAAAGATTATCACGAGCTACGCGCGAACATCTCAGAGATGAAAAGTGAGTATTTCGAGGCAAGCCGTGAGTTAGTGCTCTATTCAGAGTACCTAGACACTGACGACGAGCTTCAACAGCAAACTGCCGACCGTATTTGGCAGAATCTGAATAGCTACTCTCAATACGAGATTCTAGAACTGAAAACATCGCCGACAGAAGATGTGCTTTCAGGTTGGTTACAACTGGCTATCTACATGAAGACGCTCAACTCGAACCTTCCAAACCTACAGGAAACTCTATCTGATTGGTTAGCCGAGAACCCTCAGCACCCTGCGGCTACTTACACACCTCAAGCGATCACCGATATTTTAGCACTAGAGATCAGCAAGCCAACTAGCACAGCACTGTTGCTGCCGCTAACGGGTAAGTATGGTAAGCAAGCACAACTGGTACGTGATGGCTTCATCTTTGCTATGATGAACGACAAAGAACGCGAAGAAGATGCAACGCTGACCGTTATGGATACCAACGTGCAAAGTGCTGCTGAAATCAAAGCGACATTGGAAGAGAACAACGTTGATTTCATCGTTGGCCCGCTGATTAAGAGCAACATCACTAAGCTTCAGCAAGCACAGAAAAACCACGAGAACTCGATTCCAGCTTTAGCTCTGAACATTCCAACGCAACTAGAACCTGATACCAATATTTGCTATCTCGCTCTATCGCCTGAACAAGAAGTCGCTCAGGCCGCGAAACACCTTTTTGCTCAAGGTTACAAGTACCCGCTAATCCTTGCGCCAAAAGGACGTTTGGGTGATCGAGTTGAGCAAGCTTTTAAGGAAGAGTGGCAAAAATACAGTAGCAACGACGTCGCGATGAGTTTTTTCGCTGATAAACGTCAACTGCAGCGCACGGTAAACCAAGTCTTCGGATTACAAGAAAGCCAGCAGCGTATCGCTCAAATGGACGGGTTACTGAACCTAGACCTAGAAACAGAACCACGCAGTCGCCGTGATATCGATTCTGTCTACATTGTGGCTAAGAACTCAGAGCTAACGCTAATCAAACCGTTCATTGAAGTCGCAATTAATCCAGATGCTAGTCAACCAGCACTGTTCTCAAATTCACGCAGCAACAGCGGTGATAAACAGTATGAAGACCTAACCGGTGTTTTCTACAGCGATATCCCACTGTTAGTTGAGAACAAGAACGAGCTCAACAAAGAGCTAAACGACTTATGGCCTGCACATTCAAACGGCCAAAAACGTTTGCAAGCTCTGGGAATGGATGCTTATTACCTAATGGATGCACTGCCACAGATGAAAGCTGTACAAGGTTACAGTATTCCGGGTGAAACCGGTGTGTTAACCATCGATAATAATTGTGTCGTACAACGCGAAATCAGCTGGGCAGAGCATGGGGCTTTTTAGCCGTACGTTTTTGTCCAAAGCAACCGTCACCCACAAACAAGTGGGTGATAAATACGAGACCGTGGCGAAGAATTATTTAATTGGCCACGGTTTATCGTTAATTCAACAAAACTTCATAGCTAAATGTGGCGAGATTGATCTTATAATGCGCCATAACAATACCGTAGTGTTTGCCGAAGTAAAATACCGTAAGCAAACCCGTTACGGACATGCCGCTGAAATGGTAACAGCAAAGAAGTCACAGAAGCTGCTCAAAACAGCCAATGTTTGGCTTATGCAGCAAGGCTTGTCAGTGCATTCTACGGATTTCAGGTTTGATATTGTTGCCATTGAAGGGCCGAATGAACATATCGACTGGATTCAAAACGCAATTACCCAAGGATAAACATGCTAGACAGCATTAAAGAAAGTTTTACAGAAAGTATTCAAATCCAAATTGCGGCTGCAGAAGCACTGCCAGACGCAATCACGCATGCCGCTCAAGCTATGGTTGCTACCCTGCTCAACGGAAACAAAATTCTTTGTTGTGGTAATGGTGGTTCGGCGTCGAATGCTCAGCAATTTGTATCATGCTTACTCAACCGCTTTGAAACAGAACGCCCTAGCCTTCCGGCGATGGCACTCATGGCTGATAACACCACGCTAACTGCAGTGGCAAACGACTATCACTATGAAGAAATCTTCTCTAAGCAGGTACGAGCATTTGGTCAAACAGGTGACATCTTACTGGCTATCTCGACTAGCGGTAACAGCAAGAACATCATCAAAGCGATGGAAGCTGCGGTAACACGCGACATGACAATCATTGCCTTTACTGGTAAAGATGGTGGTGAAATGGCAGGCTTACTTGGTGAGCACGATGTTGAAATTCGTATCCCTTCACACCGCACAGCGCGCATTCATGAAGTACACATGGTGACACTACACTGCCTATGTGACCTAATCGACCAAGTACTCTTCCCTGCTCACGAAGAGTGATATACGGAGCATCACAATGAAATCATTAACCTCTATGAAGCTGTTCAAGCTGATTAGTGTTTCGCTACTTACACTGTCCCTATCTGGTTGTGCTGGCATTTTCATTGCTGGTGCGGCAACCACAGCAAACCTAGTCACGGATACGCGAACCACCAAAGAAATTTGGAACGATAACAACATCGAATTTGAAGTTGCGGCGATAACCAATAAACAACCATTTCGTGGCAATGTTCGTGTCACTGCCAGCTCTTACCGAGGTTCTGTCGTGTTGATGGGACAAGCCATGACAGACTCTGAACGTCGTGCTTTTGAAAACCAAGCCAAGGATGTTACCGGTGTAAAGAGCATTCACAATCAAGTTCGAGTTAAAGAACCACTATCTGTTAGCGCTATTAGCAAAGACAGTTGGATTACCACCAAGGTGAAGTCTGCACTACTTGCCAATGCTGAGCTTAACGGCATTAAAGTAAAAGTCATCACTGAAGATTCAGAAGTATTTTTGCTTGGATTGGTTTCTCGAGAACACGCTGATATCGCAACAGAAGTTGCACGTAATATATCTGGTGTGAAGCAGGTAATTCGAGCGTTTGAATATGGTGAAGAAGAAGAGACTTCGGTTAATTAACGAATCAATCTATATGCTCAATACTGGATAATGCAGATGCTCAGTAGCCCGTTCAAAAAGCTGGGCAGTAACTGACTGAAGACAGAATAAGAAAGCAAAAAAAGAAAAAGCAGCGATAGATCGCTGCTTTTTTATTTGGTTGTTATTTTACTAACGTTATTTGATAACGCGAAGGCTTGGGCGACCTTTCGCAGGACGAGGAGGCTCAGGATCTGAGTCAGGCTCTTCTTCAGCGTCTTCGTCTGCCGTTGCTACGCTCAAAGATGGGCCTTTTTCTGGTTCTTCAAAAGGACTTTCTTCGATCCCTTCTTCAAACGCTTCCATGTATGCCTCTTCAGGTTCAAACATGGTACCAGCACCATTTTCACGAGCATAAATCGCTTGTACTGCGTAAAGCGGAACGATCACAGAATGTGGACGGCCACTAAAGCGAGCACTAAACGTTACTGCTTCGTTACCCAATTCAAGTTGCCCAACAGCACGAGGCGCGATGTTCAGAATGATCTGGCCATCTTGAACAAACTCTTCAGGAACTCGCACACCGGGTAATGTTGCTTCAACAACCAAGTGAGGCGTTAATTCGTTATCAACCAGCCATTCATAAAATGCACGAAGCATGTATGGTCGGCGTGGGGTCATATTAGAAATATCCATAACGCTTAGCGAACGAGTCGCATCTCACGCTCAGCTTCAGTTAGAGAAGCTAGGAATGAATCACGTTCGAATACGCGGTTCATGTAAATCTTAAGCTCTTTAGAACCAGGACCAATTAGTTCGATACCAAGCTCAGGTAAACGCCATAACAGCGGAGCTAGGTAACAATCAATTAGGCTAAACTCTTCGCTCATGAAGTATTCATATTCAGCGAAGATAGGAGCAAGAGTCAGTAGGTCATTGCGCAGTTTAACGCGAGCAGCTTCTGATTCTTCAGCGTTGCCTTTAACGATTTTCTCAGCAACTGAATACCAGTTGCGCTCAATGCGGTACATCATTAGACGGCTATTACCACGAGCAACCGGGTATACAGGCATCAATGGTGGATGAGGGAAACGCTCATCAAGATATTCCATAATGATCTTTGAGTCATATAAAGCAAGCTCACGATCAATAAGGGTAGGTACTGATTTGTACGGGTTCAGTTCAACAAGCTCTGCTGGTAGATTTTTTTCATCAACCAACTCAACTTCAACACTTACGCCTTTTTCAGCAAGAACAATGCGCACCTGATGGCTATACATATCAGAAGCACTTGAGAAAAGAGTCATCACAGAACGTTTATTGGCAGCTACAGCCATGGAGCCCTCCAGTACACTTTAAATAAAAACAATGGAGGCCTAAAAGCCTCCATTGAACATTAACATAATTTGGGAATTAGCACGGTATTATAGCACAATTAGTGCACATCACGCCAATACTCTTTCTTCAGTAAAATCACAATGATAGTGAAGATTACTAAGAAGGCCATTACCCACCAACCCATAGCGTGGCGCTCAAGTTGTACCGGGTCGCCCGAGTAAACAAGGAAGTTTACAAGGTCGCGAACCGCTTCATCGTATTCACCAGTGCTTAGCTCACCAGAACCGTCAGTTTCAGTGCCAACAACAACCTTCACTTCCTCACCATCTACCATGTGAGTATCGTAGATTGGCGTAGGGATTCCTTGTAGCTCTTCAAGAACATGTGGCATACCAACACTTGGGAAAACGATGTTGTTCACCCCAAATGGACGAGACGGGTCTTCATAGAAAGTACGAAGATATGTGTATAGCCAATCTGCACCACGAACACGAGCAACCAGAGTTAAGTCAGGTGGCGGAGCACCAAACCAACTAGCCGCTTGATCAGAAGGCATAGCATTAACCATCAAACTACCAATTTTCACTTCTGGGTCGAAAATCAGGTTTTCCTTCATTAGGTCTAAAGGAATTTCTAAATCATTCGCAACACGCTCATAACGTTGGTACTGCGTTGAGTGACAAGCGAAACAATAGTTCATGAACATCTTAGCGCCATTTTGCAATGAGGCTTTGTCTGTTAAATCATTGTTCGCTTTGTCTAATGGTACGCTTGCACCCGCTGCCATCGCCAGTGACGGCAACATAGCAAATAAAATTACAATCCACTTTTTCATTTGAATGTCACCCTTTCTGGTAATGGTTTCGTCGCTTCATTTTTACTGTAGAACCACAGCAGAACGAAGAACATGAAGTAACCTAAGCTAAAGATTTGAGCTAGTAGCGTGTATGTTGGCGTTGCTGGAAGCGCACCAAGGACACCAAGCGCAATAAAGCTTATTGTGAATTGGATGATGTTAATCAAATGCAGTTTGCTACGGTAACGGTAAGAGCGCACTTTACAACGATCGAACCAAGGTAGTAGGAAGAGCACGACAATAGAGGCGCCCATTGCTACTACACCTAACAGCTTATCGGGAACAGCACGAAGTACAGCGTAGAACGGCGTGAAGTACCAAACTGGAGCAATGTGCTCTGGTGTTTTCAGTGGGTTTGCAGCTTCAAAGTTTGGCGGCTCAAGGAAGTACCCACCCATTTCTGGGTTAAAGAACAGCACGTAACAGAACAAGAATAGGAAGCCAGCAACACCAACCATATCTTTTACCGTCCCGTATGGGTGGAAAGGAATAGAGTCAATGATGTCGTATTTCTTAGTGTAATCCTTGTGGAATGGGAACTGAGTCTTGTAGTCGTCGCCCATCGTACCTTTAGGAAGCTTGGTTTCGATACCGTCAGGGTTATTCGAACCTACTTCGTGCAGTGCTAGTACGTGAAGTACGATAAGCAGCAATAGTACGATTGGTAAAGCGATAACGTGCAGTGCGAAGAAACGGTTCAGCGTTGCACCAGAGATGATGTAGTCACCACGGATCCAAAGCGTTAGGTCATCACCAATAACTGGGATTGCACCAAACAGAGATATGATTACCTGAGCACCCCAGTAAGACATTTGACCCCATGGTAGTAAGTAACCCATGAAAGCTTCAGCCATAAGCACTAAAAAGATCAACATACCGAAGATCCAAAGTAGCTCACGAGGTTTTTGGTATGAACCGTAGATTAAACCACGGAACATGTGCAGGTAGATAACCACGAAGAATGCCGAAGCACCCGTTGAGTGCATGTAACGCAGTAACCAACCGTATTCTACATCACGCATGATGTATTCAACAGAAGCGAACGCACCTTCACCAGACGGTACGTAGTTCATTGTTAACCAAATACCCGTAAGGATTTGGTTAACCAGTACCAACATTGCTAAAGAACCGAAAAGGTACCAAAAGTTAAAGTTCTTAGGCATTGGGTATTCAGATAAATGCTTTTTATAAGCATTCATCGCAGGTAGACGTTTCTCTACCCAATCAAGCAATCCTTGCATTACGCGTCTCCCTCGTCCACACCGATCATGATCTTAGTGTCACTCAAATACATATGCTTTGGTACAACAAGGTTCAATGGAGCTGGTACGCCTTGGAATACTCGACCTGCCATATCAAACTTTGAACCATGACAAGGACAGAAGAAACCAGACTTAACACCCTGAACTTGTTCTGCAAAAGAATCCGGTAGGTAAGTTGGAGAACAACCTAAGTGCGTACAGAAACCAACAGCAACGAAGAATTCCGGCTTAATCGAACGGAACTCGTTCTGTGCGTATTCAGGTTGTTGTTCAGCTTCAGATTGAGGGTCACGAAGTTGACCACCGATCGCTTTTAGGTTTTCTAGTACCGATTCAGCTCGGCGTACAACCCATACAGGCTTACCTTGCCACTCGACACGAACCATTTGTCCCGGTTCTAACTTACTGACTTCCACTTCCACCGGGGCGCCTGCAGCTTTCGCCTTAGCACTCGGATTCCATGATTTAATAAAAGGCACGGCTACAGCAGCTGCTCCTAAACCACCAACAACGGCTGTTGTTGCGGTTAAGAAACGCCTGCGACCGTTATTTAAAGGCGCGTTGCTCATCCAAACATTCTCCCATTTGCTCCTTATGGATTGAAATAATTCCGAATAAAGAGCATGGCTAACAAAATATGTATTTAGTTCTATTTATTGACGGCAAATGATAAATAAAACCCTACTTTTTGACAAGATAAAGCTACCTTTTTGTAACAATCATGAGGCAAAGCGCACATTGGGTTACAAAAGCTTTCAAAATATAAGAATTTGGAAATAAAACGAGGGAGGGAAAGCGTTTAGAGGGGGTATAAAAACAAAAAGCCCGGCATATAGCCGAGCTTTGAACCACAATTCCAGTCGTAAAACTGGGAGCGTGTACTTTTTCGTAAAGAAAAATTAACGCTTAGAGAATTGAGGTTTACGACGTGCTTTACGTAGACCAACTTTCTTACGTTCAACGCAACGAGCGTCACGAGTAACGTAGCCAGCTGCACGTAGAGCAGGACGTAGAGTTTCATCGTACTCCATAAGAGCGCGAGTGATACCGTGGCGGATTGCGCCAGCTTGACCAGAAATACCACCACCAGAAACAGTGATGTAAAGGTCAAGTTTCTCAGTTAGTTCAACTAGCTCAAGAGGTTGCTTAACAACCATACGAGAAGTTGGACGACCGAAGTAAACATCAAGGCTACGCTTGTTGATTACGATCTCACCAGAGCCTGGTTTGATGAAAACACGAGCTGCTGAGCTTTTGCGACGACCAGTGCCGTAGTATTGATTCTCTGCCATTTTCATAATCCCCTTAGATGTCTAGTACTTGTGGCTGTTGAGCAACATGGTTGTGCTCAGTACCAGCGTACACTTTAAGCTTACGGTACATCGCGCGGCCTAGAGGACCACGTGGAAGCATACCTTTAACTGCTAGTTCAAGAACCATTTCTGGTTTCTTAGCAATTAGCTTTTCAAAAGTGATAGTTTTAAGACCACCTGGGAACTCAGAGTGACGGTAGTAAACCTTACCCTTAGCTTTGTTACCAGTTACAGCAACTTTCTCAGCGTTAACAACGATGATGTAATCACCAGTGTCTACGTGAGGAGTGTATTCTGCTTTATGCTTGCCGCGTAGGCGAGAAGCGATTTCACTTGCTAGACGGCCAAGAGTTTTGCCTTCAGCGTCTACAACATACCAGTCGCGTTTTACAGTTTCTGGTTTAGCAACGAAAGTTTTCATGCTAATAATTACCTATTTAAAAAATTTACACTTAAGGAATACTCGCGTACTCCCACTGTCTAAGAGTTACCATTCATCACCCCTTCGAGTGTTGGAAAACTCTTGGCATAACGTGATTTTACTCATCGCTAGAGGCCCGCAGTAACGGTAGGTCGCAGGATTATAGAGAAGAGCGAAGAAAAAATCACCTCTTTTTGAACAAAATCACGATTTTTTTAATTCTCTTTCTTATTCGAGATAATCAAAGCTAACTTAAGTGTTCTTTTGCCAAATATTCGTGGCTCTGCATTTCGATTAAGCGCGACTGACAACGTTTAAATTCAAACTCCAGCTGACCATGAGTATACAAACTTTCTAGCTCAACCTCTGCTGAAATTATCAGCTTAACATTGCGCTCGTAGAACTCATCGACTAACGCAATAAAGCGTCGTGCCGCGTCATCTGAGGTGGAACCCATTTGCAAAACATTTGCCAATAATACCGTGTGATAAACCTTAGACAGTTCAATATAGTCATTCTGGCTACGGGCCGACTGACAAAGCTGAGCAAAGGTTCCATGTAGAACGCCGTCACTTGCTTCTATTACGTCTAATTGACGATGGTTAACCTCTATTTGCTTTAACTTCTGTTTATCTTCGCCCACCAACTGTGCGTAGTACTTTTCAAGATTGATATTCGCTTGGCTATCTAATGGGTAATGATAGATTTCAGCTTGCTCTAAAGTACGCAGTCGATAATCGATCCCGCTATCGACATTAAGAATGTGACAGTTGTCTTGAATAAGCTTGATTGCAGGTAAGAATCGCGCGCGCTGCAAACCATTGCGATACAAATCTGCAGGTGGGATATTTGAGGTCGCGACTAAAATAACGTTTCGTGCGAAAAGTTCTTGGAACAAAGTCCCTAGAATCATTGCATCCGTAATGTCCGAAACAAAAAACTCATCGAAACAGATAATGTCCGCTTCTTCTTTTAGCTTATCTGCCACCAAAGGCAATGGATCGCTCACATTACCTAATGCTTTCAACTCATCATGCACGCGATACATAAAACGGTGAAAGTGAACTCGCATTTTATTTGTGGTCGGTAAGGCATCATAGAACGTATCCATTAAATACGTCTTACCGCGCCCTACACCGCCCCAAAAATAGAGACCTTTGGGTGGTTTCGGTGATTGAACTTTTTTCCCTAGTAGCTTCTGAAATCGAGTCAACTCAGGAATAGGAGTATTCATATATTCTTGGAACTGATGAAAGAGTTCATCTAAAGATTTAACGGCTTGCTCTTGTGCTGGATCTCTTTGAAATCCATGTTCTTTTATATCTTGTTCGTATTTTTTAATGGGATTCATGACGACATTTCCACAATGAAAGCAATATCAGACAGCGAAGAAAAATGAGCCTAAACAATTCTAGAGTTAATGCCATACGGCGAATAAAGCAGCACTAAACTGCTAACTAGCGCACACGCATTTCTCTTTATACTGCGGCTTTCTCATAGTACCATGGAGCCGTACCACGTGTAACTAAGCAGTAACAAACATGTTAAAAAACAATAATAAGGAGCTGTTATGCCTTGGATGTATGCCGTTGCCGGTTTACTAGTCGGAGTTATTTTAGGGGTCGCTATTTCTCGTCTCATGACACCTGAATACAAAAAACAAAAGAACGTACAGAAAGAATTAGATAGCGCAAAGTTTGCCCTTGAGCAACAGCGACAAGAGCTGGCTGACCACTTTGCGAAATCAGCAGAAATGCTGGATACCTTAGGTAAGGACTACACGAAACTGTATCAGCACATGGAAAAAACGAGCTCAGAACTCATCCCTAATCTACCTGAGCAAGACAATCCATTTGTGAAAACAGCGGCTGCACACTCAGACAAGCCACAAGATAAAGCTTCTGTTAAAGAGGCAACACTTGAGGAACAACCCAAAGATTACGCCAATGGCGCAACGGGGTTATTTACTGAGCAGAAGAAAGAAATTATTGATGCTCCGGATGTCGTTACAGCAAAAGCATCGTAAACATTTAATACTTCTGTGAACTTTACAAAGGTTTTTGAGTCATAACTTTCACTCAGGTCATTTGAAATTTCTCATATCTATAGCAAATATGAGAAGGCTAAGACCTTAACTAGAGAGGAGTTTATGATGAAAAAACCTTTGCTTGCTTTATCGGTACTGACTTTAAGCTTAAGTTCAATCATCACGCCAATTCAAGCGACAGCCGCACTTCCCCTAAGTGTGGGTAATGAACAATTACCTAGCCTAGCTCCTATGCTTGAGCAAGTTACCCCCGCTGTGGTTAGTATTGCTGTAGAAGGCAAACAAGTACAACGTCAGCAAATCCCTGAACAATTCCAATTCTTTTTTGGCCCAGAGCAAACTCGAGAGCGACCGTTCCGAGGTTTGGGGTCGGGTGTCATCATTGACGCTAAAAAAGGCCATATCGTCACCAACTATCACGTAATTAATGGCGCCGACGATATCAAAGTGAAACTTCATGATGGTCGAGAATATGATGCCGAACTCATCGGTGGCGACCAAATGTCTGATATTGCGCTTCTGAAATTAGAGGAAGCCAAGAACCTAACCCAGATAAAACTCGCAGACTCAGATCAATTAAGAGTCGGTGATTTTAGCGTGGCTATCGGTAACCCATTTGGACTCGGGCAAACTGTCACATCAGGTATCGTATCGGCCCTAGGAAGAAGCGGCTTAAACCTTGAGAACTTTGAAAACTTCATTCAAACCGATGCCGCGATCAATAGTGGTAACTCTGGTGGTGCGCTAGTCAACCTTAACGGTGAACTGATTGGTATCAACACCGCCATTCTTGGCCCTAACGGAGGCAATGTCGGTATCGGTTTTGCAATCCCGTCTAATATGATGAAAAACCTGACAGAACAGATTCTCGATTTCGGTGAAGTGAAGCGCGGTATGTTGGGAGTTCAAGGTGGAGAAGTGACCTCTGAATTAGCAGAGGCGCTCGGTTATGAATCAAGTAAAGGTGCGTTTGTTAGCCAAATTGTACCAGACAGCGCAGCAGATAAAGCAGGCCTGAAAGCGGGTGATATAATTACCTCTATCAATGGTAAACGCATTGATACCTTTAGCGAATTAAGAGCCAAAGTGGCCACTCTCGGTGCAGGTAAGCAAATTGAGCTTGGAATCGTTCGTGACGGAAAAAGCAAAACCTTTGATGTCACGTTAGGCGAATCAACCAATAACAAAACACAAGCTGAAAAGCTCCATGAAGGACTTGCGGGTGCTGAGTTGACCAACACTAACGATAGCGATGCAGCTACAGGAGTGAAGGTATCAAATGTGGCTAAAGGCTCACCAGCAGAAGCCTACCAGCTTCTGAAAGATGACATCATCATCGGCGTAAACCGCCAAACGGTTAAGAACCTTGCGCAGTTCAGAGATATTTTAGAGAAACAACCTGGCGTATTGGCATTGAATATCCAACGAGGAAATAGAACTATCTACCTAGTCATTCGTTAATAATTTGTCAGTATAACCAAAGGGAGGCCGCATAAGTTTGCTTGAAACTTACTCAGTCTCCCTTTTCTTTAGATGAATCAAAATGCTATGCTTCACTTGTAATTAAGTCATCCATTCGCTGATGGCTTCGTACCTTACTTGTTGAAGAGGGAAACATGCTGTCCTTTCTATTTCGTTCTATTTCCCTTGGACTTGTTTCAGCGGCGCTTATTCTTCTCGCATTTCCGAGTTTAAGATCAGGCATTGTTTCTGACGTCACCACCCCTAAAGTGGATAATATCGCCTCTCTTCAGATTTCATTTAACCAAGCAGTACGCCGTGCAGCACCTGCTGTTGTGAATATCTATAGCCGTAAATACGCAGAGAGCGATCGCAACAAACTGCTGACTCAAGGCTTAGGGTCAGGAGTCATTGTCAGCGAAAAAGGCTACATCATTACCAACTTCCACGTTGTAGCTCAAGCTGACCAAATTGTAGTAGCACTTCAAGATGGACGAGTCGCTGCCGCGCAATTAGTCGGTTCTGATAAACGCACCGATATCGCAATACTTAGAGTCAGTGGTGACAACCTACCCGTGATTCCACTCAATCCAAGTTACAAGGCCAATGTCGGTGATGTGGTTCTGGCGATCGGTAACCCATACAACCTAGGTCAAACGACCACTTTTGGCATTATCTCAGCTACGGGCCGATCTTCGATCAGTGCTGACGGCCATCAAGCCTTTATCCAAACCGATGCTGCGATCAATGAAGGTAACTCAGGGGGAGCACTCGTCAACTCACAAGGCGAACTAGTCGGTATCAATACCGCGTCTTTCCAGCAAGCCACAGACATGGAAACCTACGGGATTTCATTTGCTATCCCCTACCCACTGGCCAATAAAATCATGGAAAAGATCATTGCAGATGGTCGTGTAATTCGTGGCTACATTGGTATTGACGGGCAAGACATCAACTCAGTAACGTCACGCTTACTTGGCAATAAGAACATTGGTGGCATTGTCGTATTAGGCATTGACCCGAACGGCCCTGCAGCAGATGCTGGTTTTGAAGCACAAGATATAATTATCAGTATCAATAATACCCAAATTAACGGGAGACAGAGCGTGATGGATATTGTTACTGATCTTCGACCGGGTACGGTGATTGAGGTTGGTATATTGCGCCAAGGAGAGAACAAAACTCTCAAGGTTACGATAGCGGAAGATACTCGCTTGTAGAGCGAATCATGGCGCTAGATTCAAACCACTAAAGTACGCATAGAAAAGAACATAGATACAAAAAACCCAGCTCTCAGGCTGGGTTTTCTTTTATCTAGTCACGAGAACCTAGAACAAACGTCTTTATGATTCGCTAGGAGCTTCGATATCGATGCGAGTCACTCGCTGTAGACCTCTTGGCAGCAACCCTCCACGACGGCCACGCTCACCACGGAAGTTTTCAAGATCTGCAGGTTTCAAGCCAAGCTTACGTTTACCCGCGTAGATAGTCAGCGTTGCATTCTCAGGGATAGCCATTAAATGCGAGACAAACTCTTCACGCTCTTTTGCTTTCGCAGAAGGAATGTTGATGATCTTGTTACCCTTACCTTTACTCAACTGAGGTAGGTCTTTAATCGGGAACAACAACATGCGGCCTTGATTAGTAATCGCCAGAATCTGGTTAGTATCCAAGTCAGCAATCGGGCTTGGCAACATCACTTCAGAAGCTTGTGGCAAGTTAACTAACGCTTTACCACTCTTGTTCTTAGACAATAAATCACTGCCTTTACAAACAAAACCGTACCCAGCATCAGAACCCACTAACCATAGCTGCTCATTCTCTCCCATCACCACTTGGCGAATCGAAGTGCCAGGGCTGACGTTCAGGCGACCTGTAATAGGCTCACCTTGGCTTCGAGCCGACGGTAATGAATGAGACTCAAGGGAGTAACTTCGACCATCACTGCCCAGGAATACCGCTTGTTGGTTACTCTTACCCTTAGCGCTCGCCAAGAATTTATCACCAGATTTGTAGTTCAAGCCTTCGGCATCAACTTCATGCCCTTTAGCATGACGAATCCAACCTTTCTCAGACAACACAACCGTGATTGGCTCGCTTGGTACTAAGTCGCGTTCTGTTAGCGCTTTCGCTTCAGCACGTTCAATCAACGGAGAACGACGATCATCGCCGTATTTATCCGCATCTGCTTGGATCTCTTTTTTGATTAGTGTATTCAAGCGACGCTCTGAACCAAGTAGCTTCTCAAGCTTTTCACGTTCAGCTTCAAGCTCTTCTTGTTCAGCTCGAATCTTAAACTCTTCTAACTTAGCTAAGTTACGAAGTTTAATATCAAGAATCGCATTGGCTTGAATTTCAGAAATATTGAAACGGCTCATCAATACAGGACATGGTTCGTCTTCTGTACGAATGATCTCAATGACTTCATCGATATTAAGATAAGCAGCAAGCAAACCTTCTAAGATGTGCAAACGTGCCAGTACTTTATCTAAACGGTACTGAAGACGGCGGCGAACCGTTGTACGGCGGAACTCAATCCACTCTTTCAGAATTTGAACCAGGCCTTTAACTTGAGGGCGACTGTCTAAACCAATCATGTTCAAGTTAACGCGGAAGTTCTTCTCTAGATCCGTCGAAGCGAACAAGTGACTCATCAGTTGATCACAGTCGATACGGTTCGAACGAGGAACCACGACGATACGCGTTGGGTTCTCGTGATCAGATTCATCACGCAAGTCGTCAACCATTGGCAGCTTCTTAGCGCGCATCTGGTTAGCAATTTGCTCAAGTAACTTAGCACCTGACACTTGATGAGGAAGAGCCGTGATAACAATATCAGAGCCTTCCTTGTGCCAAACCGCGCGCATCTTAATGCTGCCACGTCCAGTGCGATAGATCTTTTCGATGTCCGACTTTGGCGAAATAATTTCAGCCTCTGTCGGGTAATCAGGGCCTTGAATGAAACCCATCACATCAGGAAGCTCTGCTTTCGGCGTGTCAATCAAATGAATCGCTGCATCCGCCACTTCACGGACATTGTGAGGGGGGATGTCGGTCGCCATACCAACCGCAATACCAGTGATGCCGTTAAGCAGGATATGAGGCAGGCGAGCTGGCAACATTTGAGGCTCTTTCATCGTGCCATCAAAGTTGGGTTGCCAATCAACGGTGCCTTGACCTAGCTCACCTAGAAGAACCTCAGCAAACTTAGATAATTTCGCTTCGGTATAACGCATTGCAGCGAACGATTTCGGGTCATCCGGAGCACCCCAGTTACCTTGACCATCTACCAATGGGTAGCGGTAAGAGAAAGGTTGTGCCATCAATACCATCGCTTCGTAACAAGCAGAATCACCGTGTGGGTGATACTTACCTAACACGTCACCAACGGTACGAGCTGATTTTTTATATTTCGATGCAGCTGATAAGCCGAGTTCTGACATCGCATAGATAATACGACGCTGTACTGGCTTTAAGCCATCACCGATATATGGCAATGCACGATCCATGATCACGTACATTGAGTAATTTAAATAGGCGTCTTCAGTGAACTTGCGCATCGGCAGTTGTTCAACACCATCATATGTAATTTCGTTAGACATCCATTATACCTCGGCCATATCACCGTTAGTCTGTAGCCATGTACGGCGATCATCTGCACGCTTCTTACCAAGCAGCATGTCCATCATCTCGTTGGTTGCTTCGTTATCATCAATCGTTAATTGAACAAGGCGACGAGTGTTTGGATCCATGGTGGTTTCACGCAACTGAAGTGGGTTCATTTCACCCAGACCTTTGAATCGTTGCACGTTAATCTTGGCTTTCTTCTGCGATAGTCGCTCAAGCACACCATCTTTCTCTGCGTCATCGAGTGCGTAGAACACTTCTTTACCGCAATCGATACGATACAGAGGAGGCATTGCCACATAGATATGACCCGCTTCAACCAGAGCATGGAAATGGCGAGTAAACAGTGCACATAGCAGTGTCGCGATATGAAGACCATCCGAGTCCGCATCGGCAAGGATACAGATCTTACCGTAACGCAGGCCCGACAAGTCATCGTTATCAGGGTCGATACCCAGAGCAACCGAGATATCGTGTACTTCTTGTGAAGCCAAGACTTGGTCTGCTGACACTTCCCATGTATTTAGGATTTTACCACGCAGTGGCATTACCGCTTGGAACTCACGATCACGAGCTTGCTTAGCAGAACCACCCGCCGAATCCCCTTCCACGAAGAAGATTTCGGTGCGACTTAAATCTTGAACTGAGCAGTCAGTTAATTTACCCGGCAACGCTGGGCCAGATGCGATCTTTTTACGAACAACTTTCTTACTCGCGCGCATACGGCGGTGAGCATTGGCAATACAAGCTTCAGCCAATTGCTCTGCCAGTTGCGGTTTTTCATTCAACCATAGGCTGAAGGCATCTTTTACAACACCAGAAACAAACGCTGCGGTTTGACGAGAAGATAGACGCTCTTTTGTTTGACCAGCAAACTGCGGATCTTGCATCTTCACCGATAGTACGTATGAACAGCGATCGAAGATGTCATCACCCGTTAGCTTAACGCCACGTGGTAGTAGGTTACGGAATTCACAGAACTCACGCATTGCATCAAGCAAACCTTGACGAAGACCATTTACGTGCGTACCACCTTGCTTGGTTGGTACTAAGTTCACGTAACTCTCGGTGATCATATCACCGCCTTCTGGCTGCCAAATGATTGCCCAGTTAGCCATTTCCGTTTCAGCAACGAACTCACCAACATATGGGTCTTCAGGCAATAAGGTGTAACCTTTTACGCCCTCAGCTAGATAGTCTTTTAGACCATCTTCATAGAACCATTTATGCTCTTCACCACCAACTTTATCAACAAAGGTAATTTCTAAACCAGGGCAAAGTACCGCTTTTGCTCGTAGGTTATTGATAAGACGAAGTGTCGAAAATTTAGAGCTATCGAAATACTTTGGATCCGGCCAGAAATGCACCGTAGTACCAGTATTGCGGTGACCACAAGTTCCTGTCACTGTCAGGTCAGTAACAGCATGACCACCTTCAAGGGCGATCTCATGCACTTGACCATCACGACGAACCGTTACTTCAACACGTTTTGACAGCGCGTTTACGACCGAGATACCTACACCGTGCAAACCACCAGAAAACTTGTAGTTGTTGTTTGAGAATTTACCGCCAGAGTGGAGCTTAGTTAAAATCAGCTCAACACCTGAGATCCCTTTTTCAGGGTGGATATCAACAGGCATACCACGGCCATCATCGGTAACTTCTAACGATTGGTCAGCATGAAGCACAACTTTGATTTTCTTAGCGTGTCCCGCTAATGCTTCATCGACCGAGTTATCAATGACTTCTTGGGCAAGGTGGTTGGGTCTTTCTGTCTCGGTATACATTCCCGGGCGGTGTCGCACCGGATCGAGACCTTCAAGTACCTCGAGGTCTTTTGCATTATATTGTTCAGTCATAATACGGAGTTTACTCAAAAAGTTTGCGTCAGTTCGCTGGCTCTAGTTTCACTAAAGCAGAATCATTACTATGAACCGTCATAGTAGAGCGAATGAGCGAAGTATTGGGGAATATAGTCTGGAAGCTGAGTAATGATGTCAAGCTAGTTCAAAAACTAAGACATCAAACTATGATATTTCACCATTGATAGATGAAATAACAGACAAACAAGAGAAAATTACTCAGTTAATGGAACAGGTTATAAATCTAAAAAAGTAATGATTTGTTGTGGGTAACGCTCAAAATCAACAAAGCTATGATCCCCACCCTTTTCTATTGTTTGTGTTGCACCTTGGTACTTTTCGACAGCTTGTCGATAATCCAGAACTTCATCTTCCGTTTGCTGAAGTAACCAGAAATCACTCGGCTGAGAAAGAGCCGGAACCTCTAACGCCTTCAGTTCATCAATATGCTTTGTTTCCAGTACATATCGCTCATGTGTGTATGGGTTTACTTGTTCACCCAAATAGTCGGCAAGAAGCTCATACGGCTTCACTGCTGGATTTACAACAACCGCTTTAAAACCATAATGACTATTCAGCCATGTTGAAAGATAGCCACCCAATGAGCTACCGACCAATGCAATCTGATATTGCTCTTTATATTGTTCCACCAGCTGTTGCAGATGAAGTGCCGCTTGCTGAGGGAAACTCGGCAGTTGAGGAGTGACGACTTTAATATCAGCCCGATGCTCCGCACAGTAATTAGCCATCACATTCGCTTTATGAGAACGAGATGAACTGTTAAACCCATGAATATAGAGAAGCAATGATGGCTTAGCGACTTGCTGATTAGAACCGGACATTAATAGCCTCCTACAACAATAATCACTAACATCAATAACCACCCGCTTCAAAATCAGGTAAGAACTGCCCATTAGGCAAGCGGCGCACTTGAGTGCTTACTGTGCCATCTTGATGTAATTCAATCTCTCTCCACCCCGGAGACAATGTATCAACGGCAAAGTCATCTGAATTAGGTTTGAATTGCACACAAGTCGACGGGGTTGCCATGACTTGCACACCATGATGATCTCGATTCATGTCTTGATGAACGTGGCCACACAGTACCGCTTTGACATTGGTATGCTGCTGAACCACATCCCAAAATTGATCCGCATCTTTTAGGTTATGTTGATCCAGCCATGCGCTGCCCACTAATAACGGGTGGTGGTGCAGTAAAACCAAGGTATTACGCTCAGGGAATTCGATCAATTTTTGTTCTAACAGATCAAGTTGTTGATCGCTTAGACGCCCATGAGGCACACCAACCACTTGCGAGTCCAGCATCACCATCTGCCAGTTATCACCCAGTAAGACATGGTCAACGCACTGTATTTGAGGTGATGGTAAGACACTGCCCATATTAGGCTTGAAATCATGGTTTCCTGGCAACCAATAACATGGCTTTTCCAGAGGTTGAATACCTGATTCAAATTTTTGATACGACTCAGCACTGTGATCTTGAGAGATATCACCCGTCGCCAAGATCGCCTCATAATCGAAGCCTTGGTTAACAATGCCATCAACTACAGCACGAAAGCTATCTTGAGTATTGATGCTTAATAAGCTGCCATTGCTCGGCGCAAACAAATGCGTGTCCGTTAGCTGTACAAGCTTAATACTGCTCTCATCAAATTTTGAAGTGTGTGATAATTCCAAAATACCAAATCCAGATACGTTACTGTTTAAACTTTAAAGTGTTTTTACAATGGGGCTCAATTAAAAAGGAATTGGCGAACGGCTGATACCCGTTTTTAAACAAAACGTTAACCATTCTCCAAGAAATTTGTTCAACTGAAATTTCTCATCCTTTTGCAGAAGCTTAGTGTTGGGATAGTCATATTTCGCTTTGACTCGTGAAAAATCCCCGCTAGCGCACACTTCTGCAACTCGAGCGTCGTGATATAGCCTGACAGACATTTTTGGCAAAGGAAACACTGGCGTCTCGTCACTCTGACATATGTCTATTAATGTGGTGTATTTTGTGACCTCATTCACTGTCAATTGATACACCATATTAACGGCTTGGTAACAGCGAACATCACCAACCTCATGCCCTACCGGTAACAGAGCGTTAAGCTTGGCATAGTTAGTCTCGTAAACTCGCATCAGTTCAGCAAGATCAACATGATACGGTTTCTTGACTGCTATATTTGGCATAACGTTAATCTATCCACTCTGACTGTAATTCTTGGTAGTTCAATTGTAGCCACTGCAGCGCAATAATTGTGGCCCCATTTTCAAACACACCCTCTTTTACTAACTGATAAGCCGCATCGCGAGTCATCACTTGTACGCGAATATCTTCACCTTCGTAATCTAAACCGTGTACACCTTTTGCTGTGGTTGTATCAACACAACCAACAAAGACGTCGAGCTTTTCTGAACAACCGCCAGATGAAGGGTAATACGAAGTGATAGGCAATACAGATCCGACTTCAACGCCCGCTTCTTCCATCGCTTCACGACGAGCAACATCTTGTGATGATTCGTTCGTATCAATGATCCCGGCCACAATTTCATATTGCCAAGGGTTCTCATGCTCTAGAGCGCCGACACGGATCTGTTCTACGATCACCACTTCGTCACGAATAGGATCATAAGGTAACAAAGCGGCAGCATGACCACGTTCAAACATCTCGCGTTCTATAGGTTGGCTCCAGCCCCCCTCAAACAGCTTATGTTTAAATGTGTATTTAACCATTTTGAAAAAACCACGAAACAGCGTCTCTTTTGAGACTATTTCCACATCTTGAGGAGTAAACTCGTGTCGTTGATTATCATACTGTTGCATTTGGTACCTCACTAAGTGATCTTTATAGTTTACTCATTGTCCGAGTTAACTACCAAGGATAAGGTTCAACTTTTTGTATAAATTTTATAATTAAAGTTAAGTTTTAAAAAATAAATATTGCACAAGTGGACAGTTAAATGTAAAAAAGTGCAAAGTTTCGAGTAAATTACCATCAAACTGGGTTAAACTCTTTCAGAGAAAATTCTATTAAAGGCAGGAATAGGAAAATGAAAAAACTGCTTCCACTATTTATCAGTGCAGCAATTGGCAGCCTGAGTTCGTCAGCTTTCGCTGATACGCTAGCTGAAGTTTACGACCAAGCAAAACAGAACGATCCACAACTTCTTCGTTCAGCAGCGCAGCGCGATGCCGCTTTTGAAGCAGTAACGTCAAGCCGTAGCTCTTTATTACCGCAAATCAATTTGACAGCTGGGTACAACCTTACTCGTGGTGATACAGATTTCGATTCAGCATCGACTCGCGATAATGACCAGAATGCTCTAACAGCTGGTATTAGCTTTTCTCAAGAACTATACCAACGTTCTTCTTGGATCACGCTAGATACAGCAGAAAAAACAGCTCGTCAATCTGATTCAGCGTATGCAGCAGAGCAACAAGCTTTGATCCTGCGTGTAGCAACAGCATACTTCGAAGTACTGCGTGCTCAAGATAACCTAGAGTTCGTTCGTGCAGAAAAAGCAGCGGTTGCGCGCCAACTAGAACAAACAAAACAGCGCTTTGAAGTAGGTCTTTCAGCAATCACCGATGTACATGATGCGCAAGCTCAATACGATGCCGTTTTAGCTGATGAAGTTTTAGCAGAGAACACTCTGATTAATAACTACGAAGGTCTACGTGAGATTACAGGTCAAGAACACTCTAACCTAAGCATCCTAGACACTGACCGTTTCTCAGCAAGCAAATCTTCTGAGTCTGCGATTGCACTGGTTGAACAAGCTGAGCAAAAAAACCTTAGTCTACTTGCTGCGCGAATCTCGCAAGACATAGCTAAAGACAATATTTCACTACAGAGCTCAGGTCATCTACCATCTCTAACTCTTGATGGTGGATACGACTATACTGATATTGGTTCAAGTGCTACTTCTGACGGTACCACAAACAACTTCAATGTTGGCGTTAACTTAAATGTACCTCTATACACGGGTGGTAGCACAACTTCTTTGACTAAACAGGCTGAATACAACTACGTTGCAGCAAGTGAAGATCTAGAAGCAACTTACCGTAGCGTTGTAAAAGACGTACGTGCCTTCAACAACAACATCACAGCTTCTATTGGTGCTCTACGCGCTTACGAACAGTCTGTTGTTTCAGCTCAGTCTGCTCTAGAAGCAACAGAAGCTGGTTTTGATGTGGGTACTCGTACTATCGTTGACGTACTAGATTCGACTCGCCGTCTATACGATGCGAACAAAAACCTTTCAGATGCTCGTTACAACTACATCCTAAGTGTTCTTCAGCTTCGTCAAGCGGTTGGTACACTAAGCGAACAAGACATCGTTGATGTAAACGCAGGTCTAAAAGTAGCAAGCAAGTAATTCTTAAATCCTAGTTAAAGACTCTAATCAAAGTCTTTAATAAAGCGACTAGATTACCGTTACAAAAATGCCGCTCATTGAGCGGCATTTTTATTATCTATCAAAAGTTAGATTTACAATCTGACTATGAGCTTGAGGCTAAAGGTTTTATACTCGAAGGCGAAGGGTTAACCTCGACCACCTTTAATCGCTTTGATAATTTCAGTTGTAGAGCAACCATCTTCAAAGTTAAGTACTTTAACTTCGCCACCAGCCGCAATCACTTCCGCACCGCCAGCGATATCTTCAGGTTTATAATCCCCGCCTTTTACCAAAATGCTTGGCAATACTTCAGAGATCAAACGTTGAGGCGTATCTTCAGAAAACGGAACAACCCAATCAACCGCACCTAAACCAGCCAATACCGCCATACGACGATCGGTTGGGTTCACTGGGCGACCTGGGCCTTTCAAGCGTTTCACTGACTCATCAGTATTAACGGCAACGATCAAACGGTCACCCAACTCAGCGGCATGGTTCATGTAAGAAACATGTCCGGCATGCAGAATATCAAAGCAACCATTAGTCATAACCACTTTCTCACCTTTCGCACGAGCACGTTTCACCGCTTCAACTAATGCCGCTTCAGAGATCACGCCGTAATCGGTATCTTGGCTTCCGTGAATCGCTTCCGCTAACTCAATTGTAGACAGTGTCGATGTACCAAGTTTGCCAACTACCACACCAGCCGCCGCATTCGCGAGTGCACACGCTTCATCTAGAGGTTTGCCCGCAGCCACCGAAGCAGCCAATACTGAGATAACCGTATCGCCCGCACCGGTCACGTCATACACTTCTTTCGCTTGAGTCGGCAAATGGAATGGCGCCTGCCCTTTACGAAGTAAGGTCATGCCATGCTCACTACGAGTCACTAACAAGGCTTCAAAGTCGTATTTTTCGATTAAGGCGATGCCTTTCTCGATAAGATCTTCTTCCGATTTAACCTTACCTGCAACCAACTCGAACTCAGACATATTTGGCGTAAGCAAAGTCGCACCACGGTAGCGTTCTAAATCAGCACCTTTCGGGTCGATAAATACCGGAACCTTTGCCGCACGAGCTTTTTGAATAAAACTTTGCACATGCTCTAACGCACCTTTCGCGTAATCAGAAAGAATGACCGAACGTACATTTGGAAGCGCTTGCTCCATGCGAGACAAAATAAGCTCAGGGTCTGTATTCTCAAACTTGTCTTCAAAATCAAGACGGATCAGCTGCTGACCACGGCTCATTACACGCAATTTAGTAATGGTTGGGTAATCTTCTAACTCAACGAAATCACATTTAACCTTTAGTGCGCCTAAGGTATTTTTTAACACCTCAGCAGGCTCATCTTTGCCAGTTAAACCAACAACATGAGCGTGACCACCGAGAGACGCAATATTCATTGCTACGTTGGCAGCACCACCAGGACGCTCTTCGTTATTTTCTACTTTAACAACGGGCACAGGTGCTTCAGGTGAAATACGGCCAGTTGGGCCATACCAGTAACGATCAAGCATGACGTCACCGACAATAAGAACACCTGATTGGCTGTAGTCAGGTAGAATTGGTTTCATTATTGATCTCCAAAAATCAAATCTGGCTAGAGTCTAGCACACTGATTACAGTGGCTAAACTATAGATAAATGGGTAAAAGCTTATCAAGATAGACACAGCAGCCACTACGCAATGGCTGGGTTACGCTTCCATCCACTGCTTCCATGCTTGCACGACATGCTCTCTTTCCATTTCAAACTTATCGATCGCCACATCCGCATCAAGGTTAAGTAGATTACGGTGGTGGATTTCATCCCTTAATGTGGTGTACGCATTGGTCAATGCCATACCTTGTTGCTCGTCCATTATTCCTTGCGACAACAAGCTTTCAAAGATTCTCACATTGTCACACCAACGAGTAAGCTTAGGTTTCTCGTTGCTGTATCTAAGTACTAAATATTGCGCCAAAAACTCAATATCAGTGATACCACCAGCATCTTGTTTCAGCATGAACCGGTCGACTTTTTTGCCACCTAAATGACCACGCATTTTTTCACGCATATCGACAACTGACTTTTTGAGTGTTGCCTCATCTCGTGGCAAGCACAAAACCTCATGCCGAGTTTTGTTAAACGCAGATGCCAATAAGTCATCACCGTAAATCATACGAGCACGAGTGAGCGCTTGGTGCTCCCATGTCCACGCGTCATTGTGCTGATACTCATCAAAAGCATCTGTAGGGCTCACAAGCAAGCCAGAGACACCTGAAGGTCGTAGGCGAGTATCGACCTCGTATAAAATTCCAGAAGCCGTTCTGGTCGAGAAAATATGAATAATTCGCTGCGCCAACCTTAGGTAAAACTGGCGTCCATCTATCTCTTTTTTGCCATCAGTATAGATGTGTACCGGGCAATCGTGTATGAACACAATATCGAGGTCGGAGTTGTATCCAAGCTCCCAACCACCAACTTTTCCATAACCAACCACCGCAAAACCACGCCCTTCGCGATCTTTGACATGGGTAGGTTCGCCAAACTTAGCCGAGACCTGCAACCAAGCTTGGTTAACACCAGCTTCTACTATCGCTTCAGCCAAATACGTCAGGTGATCACTGACCTTCATCACCGGAAGCACACCTGCAATATCAGCCGCTGCGATACGGAGAATGCAAGTCTGCTTAAACTGACGCAGACCTTCCATCTGCTGCTCCATATCATCTTCTGGGATACGAGCAAGGTAATCACGCAGCTCCGTCTTGTAAGATTCCAATGGCACAGGGTTATAAAGTTGCTGAGGATCGATAAGTTCATCCAGCAGAATAGGATAGCGACCCAGTTGTTCCGAGATCATCGGGCTTGCTGTACATAAGCGAACTAACTGAGTCAGCGCTGCTGGGTGTTCATCCAATAGCTCAAGGTAAGTGGTACGCGTCACTATCTTTTGCAGTAAATGTAGTACTCGCGACAAACCAAACTCGGCGTCTTTATTCGTATATAAAGCTTGAAATACTTTAGGCATTAGACGATTCAGGACTTCCCGCCCACGAGGGCCAAGGGTCTTTTTAGCCAAATCGGCTTTAAACTGAATGATCGTTTTCGCCGCATCAGGCGGGCTCGCGACCGCAATATCGTGTTCCAACACGTGCTCAATTACATCGGGTTTATGGGCCATATCCCACAACTCGCTAAAGTGGCTCGCGATTGGGTTCGCATCTTCTTCATCGACCCCAATCAAGTCTTCAAATACCGTATGTACATTTGCCATATGAGCACGGGCCGCATCAATCAAACCATCCCAATCGGAAAACTGCATGGCGACGGCTAGCTGTAACTGTTCGAATTCACCATCGGGTAGGGTTTGAGTTTGCTTATCGGCCATCGCTTGTAATAGGTTTTCTAGGCGGCGTAAAAACAGGTAAGCTTCACGTAAATGTCCCACTTCTTGAGCTTCCAGAAGGTTAAGTGACTCAATCGCACTCAAGGTTTCTAATAATCCTCGGCCACGAAGGCTTGGTTCGCGTCCACCACGAATCAATTGGAAGACTTGGGCTATAAACTCAACTTCGCGAATACCACCAGAACCAAGCTTGATATTGTTTGAAAGGCCACGGCGGCGTACTTCGCTGCTGATCATTGATTTCATACGGCGCAGAGATTGAATCGCACTGAAATCGATATAACGACGGAACACAAATGGACGCAACATTTGGCGAAGCTCTTGGTATTCAGGGTACATTTCGCTGCCCATCACCCGTGCTTTCACCATCGCGTAGCGTTCCCAATCACGACCTTGTTCTTGGTAGTAATCTTCCAAAGCCGCGTAACTCATGACCAATGGGCCACTCTCACCAAACGGGCGAAGGCGCATGTCGACTCGGTAACAGAATCCATCAAAGGTTTGTTGATCCAACGCTTTGATAATACGTTGCCCTAAACGCGTGAAAAATTGCGCGTTGGCAATGCTGCGTCTTGCTCCTTGGGTTTCGCCATTCTCAGGGTAGGTAAAAATCAGATCGATATCAGAAGAGAAGTTAAGCTCACCACCACCGAGCTTGCCCATGCCAATGATCAACATTGGCTGCGCTTCACCTTGCTCATTGCAAGGTGTACCCCACTCTTTACAACAAATATCGTACTGCCATTGGTAGGTTTCGAAGATCATCGCCTCAGCCAACATCGATAGATGGTTTAGACTCTGCTCTAGCTCCCACGCCCCCATAAAATCGCGCCACGCAATGTAGGTCATTTCTCGATTACGGAATTGGCGTAACACACGTTGGCCACTCATTTCATCCGTGCAACCAGAAAGCAACTCGGCCAATCGCTCACGATACCCTTCAGCACGATCTTCGCATGCCAACATATCAGGTAAAGTACTGGATAGTATCGTGTCTCGTTGTAAGCAATCACCCACAAAACAACTCAAGCCCAATACACGCTTAAGATCGTCAATAAGTGGCTCGGGCCAAGTACTAATAGCTTGACTTTGGTGCTCTAACAATTGCTCAAAAGCAGACTGGGAATGAGTGACGAGTTGAGAAGGCAATGGCATGTTTCTTCCTTGTGTTAGCTGCGAGCCGAAAAATCAGTTTTGTTTTTAATAAAGAGTTCTAGTAGACGAGTTTCAATGACTGTTTAGAAAAACAAAAGTAAGTTATACCAAAGTTACGCCAATAAAAAACGCCCACATTAGCAATGTGGGCGTTTTATCAGTTAACTTATCGAGTAGTGCCTTCGTCTATCGTAATAAACCTCTAGGGATATCCCCTGAGAACAAAGGCTAGAACCTAAAATTTACACCTTAAACTGCTTAATCTTACCGTCCAGTTCTTGCGCGTTGGTTTCCATGATCTGAGATGTTTCAAGAAGCTCACCAACGACAACTACAGATGCTTCAACCAACTCACGAACATTGGTGAGGTTGACACTCATCTCTTCCGCTACGCTGCTCTGCTGCCCCGCAGCCGTTGCAATTTGGAAGTTCATATCATTAATCTGATTTACTTGGCTCACGATACCATCGAGTTCAGACCCAGCATTAGTAACAAGTTCAACACCTTCAGCCGCTTCCACCACGCTTTTTTCCATCAGTTCTACCGCAGAGTTAGCGCTGCTTTGTAGGTGACTGATCATGTCTTGGATTTCTACTGTTGCTTGTTGAGTACGCTGCGCAAGGTTACGAACCTCATCGGCAACAACCGCAAAACCGCGTCCAGCTTCACCCGCACGCGCTGCTTCTATCGCTGCGTTCAGTGCCAGTAGGTTAGTTTGCTCTGAAATGCCTTGGATAGTGCCCACAACGCTACCAATTGAGTCAACGCGCTCTTCAACTTGGTTTACCGCAGCAGCAGAGGCTGCGATATCTGAAGACAACTCACTCATCTTGGAAACAGAACCTTGAACGAACTTTTGACCAGTCAGAGCTTGGCCTGAAGCCTGCTCAGTCAATGAAGAAGCACTTTGTGCATGCTCGGCTACGGTTTGCACGGTAGATGTCATCTCACTCATTGCAGTTGCTAGCTGGTCGATTTCGTTGAACTCTTCTTGAGCAGAATCTTTGGTTTCAGACATGCTTATGGTCATCACTTCGGTCAAAGCGAATAGCTCGTCTGAAGATGCCACTTGAGTTTTAATCATGTCATTCAATTGAACACGAGTTTTTTCAAGCTCGCGTGCCACATCACCGTATTCATCTTTACAGTCCATTTCAATCGGTACTGATAAGTTCTTATCGGCCATGGTTTTAATAGCATCGTTTAGGTACTGGGTTTGACGCAACATCACGCGAGCGGCAGCTAATAAGAGAACCACAAACACGACGATCATTAAAGCGGTTTGCCATGCGACTTGAACTAGATAAGTCTCATAGTGCTGCTGAGCAACCTGCGCATTGTTCGTTACTGCAAGCAATGAATCATAAAACGTACTTGCGTCCCATAGCTGTTTTGAAATGATCAAAATAGTGCTGAATATCATCAGCATGACCATTTTCGGAACGAGACGAACGTCAGAGATTACCCTTTCCCACGGCTTGAATGACAGTTTAGTCATTGTCAGTTCTCCATTAATTCTTATATATTGATGGCTTCTATATCCGCGAGGTGGCTATGTCAGTCAAAGTCGCGATTTATTTTGAGCCTCGTATGAATGTTGAATAGTACCAAAGACGCAACCAAGCCGATGAGCTTATTATCACTGATTCTCTCTTTCTTAGCGTTATTTGTGATCTCAGGCTTATTGTTTGCACCGATTGATAAAGAATCAAAACAAGTCCTTATCGGCCTCGATTTTGTAATCTGTAGTGTTTTTCTTTTTCAGCTCACAATTGATCTATTCAGATCACAAAACAAGAAAGAATATCTAAAAGTACACTGGATCGATTTCTTAGCAAGTCTCCCAATGATCGAACCTCTTCGTTTCGCTCGCATTTTTCAAATCCTGCGTGTCATTCTCGTTTTGCGGTCAGGTAAACGGGTTTTCAGAGAGCTCTTTCGTAATCGAAGAGAGACCACGCTCGCCTCAATCATTCTACTGCTGGTTATTTTATTGACCATAGGTGCAGGCACTATCCTGCTCTTGGAGCACAAAGATCCCAATGCCAACATTACCACTGGCCAAGATGCTTTATGGTGGGCTTTTGTTACCATCAGTACTGTAGGATACGGTGACCATTATCCTGTGACGAGCTCAGGCAAATTAGTTGCCTCTCTGGTGATAATCTGTGGTGTGGGTGTGTTCGGTATGATTTCAGGCTTGATTACTTCTTTGATCACCTCTCCAACTCACCATGAAAATAAACGAGCAGAAAACAAAGAGAAGCACCTTGAAAAGATAATAGAGCAACAACAAAAAATACTAGAGCGACTAGAAAAGCTCGAGCAACAAACAAAAAAATAGGGCCGAGGCCCTATTTTCAAATTCATATTAATATTGATACCGGTATTGGGTTTAGTCTTGCCAGTACGGCTCAACCTCAACACTGATTTGGCGCGTCTGCTCCATCGCATGCAGAATAGACACTTCTTGGCGAGCCAACCAACGCTCTAGCTGAACCTTCTCGTCGCCTTCCAGCTTCTCAGTCAAAGGCTCTAATGTTTTAAGTGCTAGCAAGTCATCAATGCCTTGAACCATATCGGCCCATGGCAAGCGGAAGCTGTTTCGTTCAGCGTCATCATACAAACTCGCGAAACCAACGCCAGAATATAGGTTTCGCATCAAACGGTATTGCTGATCAATATACGCTTGGCTGGTCATGACACGTTCTGGTGGGAAGGCTTCCATCAACTCTGCCCATGTTCGATCGAGTTGCTGCACTGAAAACCATTCAATACCACGTTCCATTTGTTCACGCGCTTTATCATCAAGAAACGGCTGCCAGCCACGAGACAAGATCCAGCGGCTCAAATCCAATAATAAACCAGTGTAACGTGCCGAACTTAGCAAAGTGAGTAAGTCTTCACGATCAGGAAGCTGATCTTGCATTTCTTTAAGCTCAGCTACCAAGAATTTACGTGCGTCCAATTTGCGCAGCACATGGCCTTTGTCTTCAAGTAAATCCTCGAAATGGTCATAGCTCTTAAGCCAATCGAGTTCTTGCTCAAGCCACTTCAACTCTTGACGCAGAATAGCACTCGCACGGCGTGGCACGATACCGCCATAAATGGTGAAAGTTTGACGAATGAAACTCAGCGAATGACTGATCTCATGTAACGCTTCAATCGATTGGCGTTCCGTGAAAATCTGTTCGTGATAATGCCAATGAGCGAGAGCGTGCTCTAAAGATTGAATGAAACACGATTCAACAGTATCACTTTTGCTAGTATCAACTAAGGTCAAAGGAGTGACTTCATCCCCTTGATAACCTTGGGCAAGACGATAACCCTTAGCCGCTTTGCTAAGGTTACCCAGGCGCATGCCTCCTTGCTCGCAAAATTGACGAGAAAGTGTAAACAGCGCATCCGTTTGACCAGATTTAAGTTCTAACTCAACTTCACAAATGGGTTCTTGCAGCTCACCGGATTCAACAAAGCCTTGGTCAAACGCAACCTCGACTTGGCTACCATCAGGCATACCAATCAACCACTGCTCGCGCGTGAAGTTAGTAGAAAATAGAGGCGTCAGCTCAGCTTGCAACGTTTCAATATCTTTACCCTCAGGCCAAATGTCTTCTGGATGTAAAGATAACTTGGGTTCGTTGCTGTCATGCTCAGCATTGTATTCAGGCCTTTGGTGCAGGCCAGCGACCACACGACCAGCGGTCTTTACGGTTTGTACAAATACGTCATCAAAGCGTCGAATGCGCAAGCCTGTATCGTGCTTACGTAGCCAGTTGTCAGGGGTGTCAAAGTAGATGTTACCTAGCTCTCGACAACTGTGCTGAAGTACTTTAGTTTCAGCAATTTTATTGCGTAAAGTCTCTGAAAAATCAGGCGAAACAAAAAACTTCAGTTCTATCTCGGTTTCCATAGTTATACCTTTCTGTGAAGATAGGGACAGGATATTGCCAATTTCAAAAGTCAGCAAGTCAGAAATATCGCCCTTATGATGATCTAAAACAGTTTTAATGAGACATTGATTAGGTTAACATGCGCGACTTTGTAGCCATCGCTTAACATTTCACCATGAATATGGTGTATGTTGTTTTAAGGTTATTATTTATTAGGTTGGATGACCATGCCAGTAAATACAATTATGGGGTTATTTGCAAAGTCCCCAATTAAACCTTTGCAGCGTCACGTAGTATGCGTGAACGAATGTTGTTCTCACCTGGTTAATTTCTTTGAAGTTTCTTCAAAAGGTGACTGGGAAAAAGCATCAGAAATTCGAGCTCAAATTTCTCACCTTGAGAAAGAAGCTGACGTACTAAAACGTGAAATTCGCCTTAAACTTCCTCGTGGTTTGTTTATGCCAGTTGATCGCACCGACATGTTGGAGCTATTAACGCAACAAGACAAACTCGCAAACCTAGCGAAAGACATTGCTGGCCGTGTATATGGTCGACAACTTGTCATTCCTGCTCCTATGCAAGAAAACTTCATCGCTTACGTTAAACGTTGTTTAGATGCAGCGAACCAAGCACAAAACGTAATCAATGAATTAGACGAATTACTTGAGACTGGCTTTAAAGGCCGTGAAGTAACTCTCGTTGCTGAAATGATTCATCAATTAGATGTAATTGAAGATGACACGGATGCGATGCAGATCGAACTACGCCAACAACTAATGGCGATTGAAGGCGATCTGAATCCAGTTGATATCATGTTCTTATACAAGATTCTTGAATGGGTCGGTGGTATTGCAGATCAAGCACAGCGTGTAGGCGCTCGTCTTGAAGTAATGCTTTCTCGATCTTAAATCATACGTTAACCATATAACGAAGAGCATTTTTTGAACAAACCACTTATGCGCTGAGTATTTCTCTCGCTGAGCGGTTTTTTGCGTCTAAATTTGTTCCGCTTGTTATCAAACAACTAGGTATTACGATGGATATCCTTGCTAACTACGGCACTGTCCTGATTATTGTTGCAGCAGCTTTCGGTTTCTTGATGGCTATTGGTATTGGTGCAAATGACGTTGCGAACGCAATGGGCACCTCAGTAGGCTCTAAAGCTCTAACCGTAAAACAAGCGATCATTATCGCAATGATCTTTGAATTCGCAGGTGCTTACCTTGCGGGCGGCGAAGTAACTGACACAATCCGTAAAGGTGTTATCGAAACATCTCTTTTCGCAGAGCAACCTGACGTACTTGTTTACGGCATGATGTCTGCACTACTTGCTGCTGGTACATGGCTACTTCTAGCGTCATACATGGGCTGGCCAGTATCAACAACTCACTCAATCATCGGTGCAATCATCGGTTTTGCGTGTGTGTCTGTAGGTACAGAAGCAGTAGACTGGAACAGTGTTCAAGGTATTGTTGGTAGTTGGATTGTCACACCGTTGATTTCCGGTATTTTCGCCTATCTCATTTTTGTCAGTGCTCAACGACTGATATTCGATACAGAAAACCCGCTATTCAATGCGAAACGTTTTGTACCTGTATACATGTTCATTACCACAATGGTCATTGCACTTGTAACGATCAAGAAAGGTCTTAAGCACGTAGGTCTTCACCTAAGCAACTCTGAAGCGTGGATGTGGTCTGCTGGCGTATCTGGCCTGATCATGGTCGGCGGCTACCTATACATTCAGAAGAAATTTGCTAACCGCGAAGAAGACCATGGCTTTACTGGCGTAGAAGGCATCTTCAGCGTACTAATGGTTATCACAGCTTGTGCGATGGCATTTGCACACGGTTCAAACGATGTAGCAAACGCGATTGGCCCACTATCAGCGGTTGTTTCAACGGTTGAGCACATGGGTGAAATCTCAGGTAAGAGCACCATCGCATGGTGGATTCTTCCTCTAGGTGGTATTGGTATCGTTGTTGGTCTTGCGACCATGGGCCATAAAGTAATGGCAACCGTAGGTACTGGTATTACAGAACTAACACCTAGCCGTGGCTTTGCAGCTCAACTAGCGACAGCATGTACAGTTGTATTGGCTTCTGGTACTGGTCTTCCAATCTCAACCACACAAACATTAGTTGGTGCGGTTCTGGGTGTAGGTTTTGCTCGTGGTATCGCGGCGCTGAATTTAGGTGTTGTACGTAACATCGTTGCATCTTGGATTGTAACGCTACCAGCAGGTGCTCTGCTTGCTGTTGTATTCTTCTACGCAATTCAGGCTGTGTTTAGCGTGTAATAGCGATTTCGTTAGTGAATACTAGCGTCAGAATACTGTGAGCTTCAGTAACGATATGTAAATGCAATGTCATTATTGACTCAAACGCACAGAAAGGGAGGCTTTGCCTCCCTTCTTTGTTGCACCGCATAAAGAAACTAAATATTATTTGTGGATTGAGGCTGACTCATACGCCTACCCAATTTGAATCGTTAAGGGATTTACTGTGAAAAAACTGATTAGCTTAGTTTTGTTCGCAATGCTTGCGGCTCCAGCTGCCTTTGCACAAGACCGTTATATTGCTGACAAACTATTTACTTATATGCATTCTGGCCCAAACAATACGTTCCGTATCATCGGTAGTGTTGACGCTGGTGAGAAGATTACCTACTTACAAACGAACAAGAGCACGGGTTACACCCAGGTTCAAGACAGCCGTGGCCGTAAAGGTTGGGTTGAAAGTAAGTTTGTAAGCACACAAGAAAGCATGGCACTGCGCATGCCTAAGCTAGAAAAAGAACTCGCTGAAGTAAAAGGCAAGCTAGCGAATGCTCGTCAGAGTGCTGACAGCGAAAAAGCAGGCCTAGCGAGCTCTCTAGAGTCTCGTAACAAGCAGATTGCTGAACTAGAACAGAACTACAGTGAAATTAGCCAACAGCTAACGAGCTCTCAAACAGAGAACCGTGAACTACGCGCTAAACTAGACACTCAAAAAGATGATCTACTATTGAAGTACTTCATGTACGGTGGTGGTGTTGCTGGTATTGGTCTACTTCTGGGCCTTGTCCTACCACACATTATGCCTCGTCGTAGAAAGTCACCAAACGGCTGGGCGTAAGCGATTCGTTTGTCGATTTCTCGTGTTGTACGTGAATCAAAGTAAATTCAGTATCGAATATCAAAAAGGAGCACCAAGGTGCTCCTTTTTATTTGCCTTTTATCTAGATGCTTTTAGAACTCGCTAGCCTTTCCATTCATACAGCGCGGGAATTTCTATCTTCTGCTGATTGAATTCAATCACTATCGATTGAGGTTTAATCTCAAGCAACTGAATGTCCTGTCCTATCCAGTCTCCTTGCGCCACTTCTTGGCCATTCACTTTGACCCAACGCTTCGTTTCACTGCTTGAGTACATGTGAGTTTGTAGATCTAACTTGGGTAACACTCCAGATAAGCTATTGCTATGAGACTCGAGTTCTATTGTCTGAGATTCCGTTTGTGTTGCTGGTCTTGAATCCATTGGTTCGGGCGCGTCTTGCTGCTCTCCCATAATCGATTCAAGCTTCAACGCCAGATCAGGAGGCAGTTCACTGAAGTCTAGCCCTTGCAGTAAATCACTGTCCGATTGCAAATCACGGCTCTCATCGCTCGCTGTAGGTTGAGCTGATGATTGCACCGTTGATGAATCAGAGCTGGCTGTCGCTTGTGTATGGTTGTCTGCGTTTGCCGCACTCACGTTTGAGCCACCAGCACGATTGCCGCTATCTGAGTCAATCTGTGCATAAACCGCTTGGCGTGGCAGTGCTGCTAATGTCTGACTTACCGGAGCAGCACGAACAGCAAACAACGCTTTGTTTTTAACTCCTTCTGACGCAGTATCCACACTTTGCGTACCAGCCTCAGCTATTTCAACTTCAACGTCTGGTTGAGGTGCCTGTTCTAGTTGCACGACGTCAACGGGTTGCTTTGCTGATGGTGACTGTTGTTGGTCGTTATACGATTGATAAGCTAAAGTTCCACCCACTATCAAGGAAGGAACCAACATAAAGAGTAAGCCCATAGCAACCGAGGAACCTTTCTTTTTACTGATCGCCATTGCAGAGTTCGGTACATGATGACTTTGATAACCTCTAAGCTCAGATTGTTTAAGCTCGTGCATAATGCGTGACATTAGCTTGCACCTCCATCCAGTGACATCAGCTTAGGAGAATCGAGTTGAGCTAACCTTTGAAGTCTTGCTAGCGTGCGTTTTCCAGCGATACCATCTACCGACATCCCTTGCCAAATTTGAAAGGCTTCGACCTTCATTTTCAATTCGCTATCGAAAATATCACTGCCAGATACAACATCATCCAAAACTTCAGAAAGTAACAGATCAAGCAGTGCAACTGCCTCACCTTGATAACCTTCTTTAAGCGTCTCTCTTAATGGCTGTTTCCAAATCGCGACATAATCACCTTGCCATATTTGCTCTAGAGATCGCTTAGGCATTACCAAAAGCTTTTCATTAACTAATAATTCCACCGAATCTTCGGACGCACCATAAAGTACCGCGAACACAGGTTCTTGCTCAATATCTAACTCAAGGACAACAGGCACACCAAGCTCTAATAAGGACTCTAGATTGGACTGGTGTTGCTCACATACGAAAACACTTTGCGGCTCACTTAAACACAAGCCATCACGTAGTGAAGACTGATAACCCCATAAAGTATAGAGATCTTTAATCGCCAGAGAACGGTTGGTTCCCTGCATCAAATGCTGCTGAATGTGTTGTGGTAATGCAAATTTTGAAGATTCAGGTTGCAAGACCAATTCTGGTGAGCCTACCACTAAAGAGCGCTGAACGGTTGGAGAGGCTTCAATGCTCGCTTCGCTTAAAGGCTCAGTAGATAACCAGGAGTCGATATACGATGGCGCGAAATTAAAGGTCGCGAATGCTAAACCAATGCTTAACACAGCAACACTTGCGTATTGGATTAACTTTGGAGCCACATAAGCCATGCGAGGTTTTTCAACGTGATAAACCTCGGCTTGAAAGGCCATGATCTGTTGGCAAGCTCGGCTAACCGTGTCATTCGAAGGAGCTCGTTCACCATCATGAAAAGAGAGCTGAAGCGCTTTATCACACACCAAGTTAATCAACCTTGGGATGCCATGGGTATATTGGGCAATTAACTTAACCGAGCGATTTGAAAACAACATCTGCTCGCCACCCGCCGTTTCCAAACGAAACGCGATGTACTTGCCAGTTTCCTCAATATTGAGTGGCAGCAAGTGATAACGCCCCGTAATACGCTGCGCTAGTTGACGTAGCTGAGTGGTTTGTAAGTGTTGCTGTAATTCAGGCTGACCAACCAACAAAACTTTTAATAATTTACGACTGTCAGTTTCTAAATTAGTCAGAAGACGCAACTGCTCCAGCACATCGGCTGCGAGATGTTGGGCTTCATCGATCACCAATAAAGTTTGAATGCCTTCGGCATGGCTATCGAGTAAGAAGTGATGAATCGCCTGAGTCAATTGTTTCAACGATGCCTGTTCAGGGTACTCAACCTCAAACTCATCGCAGACAGCTTCAAGTAAATCAGTATTGGAAAATGTAGGGTTAAGTATAAGGCCAGCTTGAGTCTGACTATCGAGAGAGGACAGCATTGCCTTGGCGACCGTAGTTTTCCCTGTACCAACCTCACCGGTGAGCATTGCAAAGCCCCCACCTTCGCCTAAACCGGCTTGTAGGTTCTGCATCGCCTCTTGGTGACGCTGACTCAAAAACAAATAGCGAGAATTTGGTACAATCGAAAATGGCATCTCAACGAAGCCAAAATATTCCTTATACATGTGCTGCCCTATAATTACGATTAATGGAAAGTACCATTGCTTGCAGTAAAGTCCAGCAGTGATAAAACATTTCGAGGTGATAAGTTGCAAATATTCGATAGCCTACCAAAAGAGAATGGGCTACAACGCTATCTCGTCGGCGGTGCGGTACGCGACCAACTGCTCAACATTGAAAGTTATGATAAAGATTGGGTGGTCGTCGGAAGTACTCCTCAAGAGATGGAGAGCCTTGGCTTTACCGCTGTCGGGAAGGATTTCCCTGTCTTCTTACATCCAAAAACCAAAGAAGAGCACGCACTGGCTCGTACCGAAAGAAAGTCTGGCTCAGGTTACACCGGCTTCGAATGTTACTTTGCGCCAGACGTAAGTTTGGAAGAAGATCTGATGCGTCGAGATTTGACGATCAACGCTATTGCTCAAGATGACAAGGGCCAACTTTACGATCCTTACCATGGCGAGAGAGATCTCTCTGATCGAATTCTAAGACACGTTTCTGATGCGTTTATAGAGGATCCTCTACGAGTGCTGCGCGTCGCTCGCTTTGCAGCAAAACTTCACCATCTTAACTTCACGGTTGCACCTGAAACCATGGATATGATGAGTAAGATCGTCCAATCCGGTGAACTCGCACACCTCACCGCAGAACGAGTTTGGCAAGAGTGGCATAAGTCTCTTAGTACATCACATCCAGAGGTGTTCCTTTCCGTTTTAAGAGAATGTGGCGCATTGGCTGTTGTATTACCTGAAATTGATGCTCTATTTGGCGTACCTCAGCCTGAAAAATGGCACCCTGAGATCGACACGGGGATTCACACTCTGATGGTTACTCAACAAGCAGCACTCTTAAGCCTGTCATTGCCTGTGCGCTTTGCTGCTCAAGTGCACGACTTAGGCAAAGGCGTCACACCAGAGAAAGAATGGCCAAGCCACAAAATGCATTGTCACACTGGTTTAAAGATCATTAAAAGGCTTTGCCAAAGAGTACGAGTGCCCAATGAGTTTAGAGATTTAGCACTGCTGGTATGCGAGCAACACTCTAATATCCATCGAGCAAGTGAGCTCAAACCAACCACTTTCCTCAAAATTCTCAATAAGTTCGATGTTTGGCGTAAACCAGATAGGCTAGATAACATATTACTTTGCTGCCAAGCTGATCACGCAGGTCGTAAAGGATTAGAAGATCAGCCTTATCCTCAGAAAGCGCGTTTTGAAGTGGCTTACCAAGCGGCGCTTCAAGTCGAGGTTAAATCGATTATTGCCGATGGTTTTCAAGGTAAAGAGATTCGAGAAGAGCAAGAGAAACGCAGAGCTGCAGCCATTGAAAACGCATTATCAGAGCTCACTGATACTTAGTCTTCACTCCATTAGTAAGCACGCATTAAAAAGCCCGCGAGTCAGCGGGCTTTTTATTTCAATCTTTATACGACGAGACTGTTATCAGCGTCTGTTATTGCATCATTAAGAAAGCAAACAGACCACAACCTAGAATTAGGCGGTAGATAACAAATGGTGTCATACCCATGCGTGAAATAAGCTTCAAGAAGAAGTGAATACAGATGTAAGCACTGATGAAAGACACCGCAACACCCGTTAGCAGAGTGCCAACATGGATTGGGTCACCGCTTGTCACCAACTTAAGACCCAAGTAGCCACCAGCCAAAGTGATGATTGGAATAGACATCAAGAAAGAGAATCGAGCTGCCGCTTCACGAGTAAAGCCAAGGTAAAGCGCTGCAGTAATGGTTGCGCCAGAACGAGACGTTCCCGGGATAATCGCCATTGCTTGAGCCAGGCCAATAAACAAAGCCTTTTTCCAACCCGCTTGGTATTCGTCATCACGTAGGCTTGAATTCTTATCCACCCACCATAGCAATAGGCCAAAAATGATCGTCGTCGTTGCAATCACCCACGCGCTACGCAAGTAAAGCTCAACAATGTCTTTCATCAACAAGCCAAAGATACATGCCGGGATCGTTGCGAGAATGATCATCCACGCTAACTTCGCTTCTTTACTGCGATCACCCTTAAATACCGAGCCAAAAAACGCACTCAACAAAGAGACCACTTCTTTGCGGAAATAAATAACCACTGCAGCCAACGTACCAACATGTACTGCAACATCAAAAGCCAAACCTTGATCTTCCCAACCCAATACCGCGGAAGGAAGGATTAAGTGTGCTGAACTGGAAATAGGTAGAAATTCAGTAAAGCCTTGTACCAACGCCAATATAAACGCTTCAAAATAACTCATTACTTACCTTAAAAATTATAGTTTTATGTCTACGACAGAGAGCGAGTCTAGTTGCTGCATCTTCTGCCATATTTCACCGACGGTTCGTCCGTCTTGCGGGATGACTCTCGCAGGACAGAGATCATAAAGTGGTTGTGTTACAAAAGGATATTTATAAATATCACTGCGTGGTAATTCTGGATCGCTCTCAGAAACCACCTCTCCAAACAGCACAATATCAAGATCGAGCTTTCGATCTTGAAGCTTATGAGCGTCTTCAGAGCGACCCCATTTAAACTCAATCTTACGCAGTTGTTGTGAAAATTCAGTCAATGATAGTGATGTGTCGAGTTCTATCACAAAGTTATAAAACGAGTGGCTTTTAAACCCCACAGGCTCACAGTGATAGATTTTAGAGCATTTAAGGTTAGTCCCTAACGATTGAAGCTCTGTCCATGCCACCCTTGCATGCTTGTCGCGGTCTATGTTCGTGCCGACACCAACATAGGCTATTGTCATGCCTGACCTCGTTCGATGATCACACCCACAGCTTTCGCTTGTGGCACTGCGCCAGGTTTAGCCAAACGGATCTTAATCCAAGGCACAGAGAATTGAGTCATGATCAATTCAGCGACTTCTTCTGCTACACGTTCAACCAATAAGAAGCGACCATTAGCAATATGATCTAATACCGCAGTGCTCACTGTCGAATAATCCAAAGCATCGACTACATCGTCACTTTTTCCCGCAGGGCGGTTGTCATGAGCCATTTCAATATCAAGTACAAGTTTTTGTTTAATCTCTTGTTCCCAATCGTAAACACCGATCGTTGTAATTACTTCTAGCTGTTCAATGAAAACTTTATCCAGTGCCATGACTTGTCCTTTTAGAGGTCGGATACCCATATTGGGGAAAAAAACGTATTATTCGTGTAATTCCAGATATGATATCAATTACTCTTGGATTGAGCATTATTTTCCCATCGTTAGGCTTACAACCGTTTAAGGAAAAACATGACCCCTTTGGCACTTATCATGATCATTGCAGCCTATTTGCTAGGTTCAATTTCGAGTGCGGTCTTGATATGCCGAGTCTTAAGACTTCCTGATCCAAGAACGGTAGGCTCCAACAATCCAGGGGCCACCAATGTACTCCGCTTGGGCGGTAAAGGCGCCGCGGCAGCCGTGCTACTTTGTGACATGCTTAAAGGCACCATTCCAGTCTGGCTTGGCTACTACCTCAATATCGACTCGATCATTTTAGGCGTTGTCGCTATTGCTGCATGCCTTGGTCATATGTACCCGATATTCTTCCACTTCAAAGGCGGTAAAGGCGTTGCCACCGCACTTGGAGCCATCGCACCAATTGGATTCGATTTAACAGGCATGATCATGGCGACATGGTTAGTGGTGGCATTTTTGTTTCGTTATTCTTCTTTAGCAGCATTGGTTACTGTGTTGCTTGCGCCTTTCTACGCTTGGTTAGTCAAACCTCAATACACACTGCCAGTAGCCATGTTGTGTTGCTTAATCGTTCTACGTCACCATCAGAATATTCGTCGCTTACTCGATGGCAATGAACCAAAACTCGGGCAAAAAAAATCGGCTTAAACTGTCATGTCTAAGCCGAACCATTTTAAAACCGAGATACGTTTAAAGCGACGTAAGTATGAGTCGATCAATCATACTCAGTATTTTAGAGCTTACAGCAGATGTTTATCTAAAAACGTCTTCAGCATAGCGTTAACAAACTCTGGCTGCTCTAGCGAACTAATATGACCCGCCCCAGGAATCACCACTAACTCACTGCCTGTAATGCAATCGTGCATTAAGTAAGATTCCAATGCTGGACGTGGCTTATCTTCTTGTCCAACGGCAATCAAAACTGGCAATGCAAAGTTCTCTACCACTTCAATCATATCGCGACGTCCAAACACCATTCGACCGATTCGCGCTACTTCTTCAGCCTTATCACCCTCAAGTGATGATAACTGCTGAGTAAAACCGTCCACTAAAGTTGGCGTGTTGGTTTGAGCATCATTCGCAAAGAACAATGGAACCACCGCTTCAACAATCGGTTGAGGCACCATCTTGGTTTGAGTAATGGTGTCTAACATGTGGAAGTATTTAGCATGAGCAACTTCTGGCTCAAGGCCTACGAAAGTATCCATTAGAACCAAAGACTTGATGCGTGCAGGTGCAAGTTCCGCTAACTCTGCTCCCCACATACCGCCAACCGATAAACCAACCACTGAGAATTCTTCGATCTCTAAATGATCAAGCAGAGCCAAAACGTGCTGAGCGTAATCTTTTAGGTTACGCATTGAACTTGGTGCAGCTTGAGATTCACCATGAGACCAAAGCTCTGGAACAATACAACGATACTGCGCTTTTAGCGCATCGATCTGCGGCTTCCACATCGCACTATCCCAAAGATAGCTGTGGCCGAATACTACGACAGGGCCTTGACCTTCATCGAGGTACGTCATTGACTGATTATCTACAGTAAACTTGTTCATTTTCTTCCCTAATATCTCTCTACGAATATCGCTCAGCTTATGAAACGACGATATATAAAAACGGCCGCACGAGGCGACCGTTTATCGAAACACACTGGTTTATTCTGCGCTTAGTTTTTGTTGATCGACTGTTTTTCGTTGATCGACTGTTTCTCGTTGAACGATTGCGACTACTTAAGCAATTGGCTCTAGTTGGTCAATTGGCCAACGCGGCGTGGCATGAACAGACAAATCAGCCGTTTCACCATTTTTAAGGCGTTGCATACCCGCGTAAGCAATCATCGCACCGTTATCAGTACAGAACTCAGTGCGTGGGTAGTACACCTCACCACCGATTTTCTTCGCCAGCGCTTCAAGCTCAATACGTAGCTGTTTGTTGGCACTTACACCACCAGCAATCACTATACGTTTCATGCCCGTTTCCGCCAAGGCACGCTTACATTTGATTACCAAGGTCGCACAAACGGCTTCTTGGAACGCGTAAGCGATATCAGCACGTGTCTGATCGTCGTTGTCATTCGCACGAATCGTGTTCGCAGCAAATGTTTTTAGACCAGAAAAGCTCATATCGAGCCCTGGACGATCGGTCATTGGACGCGGGAACTTAAAACGACCTGGAGTGCCTTTTTCTGCTAAACGAGACAGCAATGGACCACCTGGGTAATCTAAACCCATCAACTTCGCGGTCTTATCAAAAGCTTCACCGGCCGCATCATCAATCGATTCACCAAGAATTCGATACTCGCCGATGCCTTTCACTTCTACCATCATGGTATGTCCGCCAGAAACCAGCAGAGCCACAAATGGGAATGGTGGCGGGTTATCTTCTAACATTGGCGCAAGAAGGTGACCTTCCATATGGTGCACTGGCACAGCAGGCACGCCCCACGCATAAGCAATACTACGACCAATGGTTGCACCCACGAGCAGTGCACCAACTAAACCTGGGCCAGCCGTGTAAGCAACACCATCAATGTCTTTGGAGGTCAAGTTAGCTTCCGCTAATGCCGCTTTAATCAATGGAATGGTCTTTTTCACGTGGTCACGTGATGCAAGTTCAGGCACCACACCACCATAATCGGCATGCAGTTTTACTTGGCTGTATAATTGATGAGAAAGCAGCCCTTGCTCATCATCATAAATCGCGATTCCTGTTTCATCACAAGAGGTTTCAATACCAATAATGCGCATAATTTTCTCGGCACGCTTTCGTCTAAAATGGGAAATTAGCGCAATATTACCCTGCCTAAGCTCTTCAAACAAATATTGTACAGACTATAATCGACAAAGTGCTTTACAAAGCCACTGTGATCGGATTAAAATTCCGCACCATTTTTGATCAAGCTGGTTAATGGCCAAACGCGAATAGAGAGTTAGCTCGATGGTAACTTCTCTGATTTGGTACTGAGTGACCAGCGATAATGAATAACCCCTGAGGTGAAAGGCATATGCCAATAGTTAAAGTACGTGAAAACGAACCGTTCGACGTTGCACTACGTCGTTTCAAGCGCTCTTGTGAAAAAGCAGGTATCCTTTCTGAAGTGCGTCGTCGTGAGCATTACGAAAAACCAACTACAGTTCGCAAACGCGCTAAAGCAGCAGCTCAAAAGCGTCACGCTAAGAAGCTAGCTCGCGAAAACGCACGTCGCGTTCGCCTGTACTAATAACTTAATCCATAAGGACTGAGTTATGGCTCTTATTGAACAACTCAAAGAAGAGCAAAAATTAGCGATGAAAGCCAAGGACAAACCGCGCCTTGGCACTATCCGCTTAGCTCTTTCAGCAATTAAGCAACGTGAAGTTGACGAACGGATCACTCTGAACGACGACGACATTCTTGCTGTATTAGTTAAAATGGTTAAGCAACGTCGCGATTCTGTTGCTCAATATGAATCGGCAAATCGTCAAGATCTTGCTGATGTGGAAAAAGCAGAAATTACTGTACTTGAAGGCTTTATGCCTCAGCCGTTAACCGAAGAAGAAGTTATTGCACTACTTGATAGCGCAATCGCCGAAGCTCAACCAGCGGGCATGCAAGACATGGGTAAAGTAATGGCTATCTTGAAACCACAAATTCAAGGGCGTGCAGATATGGGTAAAGTGAGTGGTTTAGTTCGTTCTAAACTCGCTTAATCCCAAATCAAATTGCAACAAGCCGTGCAATCCTTCGGAACGCACGGCTTGTTTGTATCTGTAACCCATTCAAACTATTATTATCCACACTCTCAGTTAGTGCATTTTTCTAAGGTTTTATGGCAGGACACATCCCGCGCAGTTTCATCGATGATCTCCTAGCACGTCTCGACATTGTCGATATTGTCGACGCACGCGTGAAACTTAAGAAAAAAGGCAAAAACTATGGTGCTTGTTGTCCATTTCACAATGAGAAAACCCCCTCTTTCAGCGTAAGCCAAGAAAAACAGTTTTATCACTGCTTTGGCTGTGGCGTACATGGCAATGCCATCGACTTCATGATGGAGTTCGAACGCCTTGATTTCGTGGAAGCGATTGAAGAGCTTGCTTCCTTTCTCGGGTTAGATGTCCCAAGAGAACAGCGCAGCGGTGAAATATCAACAACACCAAGAGCCAACAGCGAACAAAAACGTAACCTCTACGATTTGATGGGCGGAATCAGTAATTTTTACCGCTCTCAACTGAAGATCTCAGCTAACAAGCCTGCGATTGATTACCTAAAAAATCGTGGACTGTCTGGTGAAATCGTCCAGAAATTTGGTATTGGTTACGTTGCCGACGAGTGGGACCTTGTTCGTAAAAACTTCGGGCAACAAAAAGAAGCCCAAGACATGCTGGTTACTGGCGGCATGTTAATAGAAAACGATAAAGGCAACCGATACGATCGATTCCGTGGACGCGTAATGTTCCCGATTCGTGACCGTCGTGGCCGAGTGATTGGATTTGGTGGTCGTGTTTTAGAAGACGGCACGCCGAAATATCTAAACTCACCAGAAACGCCTATCTTCCATAAAGGTAAAGAGCTTTACGGCCTTTATGAAGTGATGCAAGCCTACCGTGAACCGCCTCAGATACTTGTTGTAGAAGGTTACATGGATGTCGTCGCTCTCGCGCAATATGGTGTCGATTATTCAGTAGCCTCACTGGGCACCTCAACTACAGGTGACCACGTTCAAATGTTATTCCGACAAACCAGTACCGTGGTTTGTTGTTATGATGGCGACAGAGCAGGTAAAGAAGCGGCGTGGCGCGCATTAGAAAACGCATTAGAGTTTCTAAAAACAGGTAATACGCTGAAGTTCCTATTTTTGCCTGATGGCGAAGACCCTGACAGCTATATAAGAGAACACGGTAAAGACGCTTTTGAACAACTGGTACAAAATGCGACCCCGCTCTCGACTTACTTGTTTGATAACCTCATCGAACTGCATAAGCTAAACTTAGGAACAACCGAAGGAAAATCGGCCCTGCGTGCACACGCCAGTGCCCTGATTAATAAAATTCCTGACAGTTACTTCCAAGAACTGCTCGAAAAATTACTCGATGAGCGTACTGGATTTGATAACCAATTGAGACGTGCTCGCGTTCATACAAAGAACCCGACACCTCAACCGCATAAAGAGCTCAAGCGCACTCCAATGCGTGAAGTTATCGCTTTGCTTATCCAAAATCCGAGCTATGCTGATATGGTACCGGACTTATCAAGCGTCAAAGGCTTACAGTTGCCTGGACTAAGTTTATTCGTTGAAGTACTTGATAAATGCCACGCGCATCCCCATATCAACACAGGCCAATTATTAGAGCATTGGCGACATAATAAACATGAGGCACTTCTGTCTCGTCTCGCGAGCTGGGAAATCCCCCTCGACGAAGACAATCAAGAAGACATATTTTTAGATTCATTGGACAATATCCTTGCCCAGTGCGTTGAAAAACAAATTGAAAACCTGCAGGCCAAAGCAAGAAGTGTCGGTTTATCAGCCGAAGAAAAAAGGGAGCTACTAGCTTTAATGCTAGATCTAAAAGCGTAACCCTGTTTGATTAGTCAGCATTTAATAAATTTGTTAACATAATTGGTTTGCATTTGAGAATGCAACGTCCTTCACCAGACCTGAAGTTGGATATCATCTATGGATCAAAATCCGCAGTCACAGCTAAAATTACTTGTTATTAAAGGCAAGGAACAAGGCTATCTGACCTACGCCGAAGTAAACGACCACCTACCTGCAGAAATCGTGGATTCTGAACAGGTAGAAGACATCATTCAAATGATTAACGACATGGGTATCAAGGTAGTAGAAACTGCACCTGATGCTGATGATCTAGCTCTTAATGATGACGATGCCAATATAGATGAAGATGCAGCTGAAGCTGCTGCTGCTGCGCTTTCAAGCGTAGAGAGCGAGATTGGCCGTACTACTGACCCTGTTCGTATGTACATGCGTGAAATGGGTACAGTTGAGCTACTGACTCGTGAAGGCGAGATCGACATTGCTAAGCGTATTGAAGACGGTATTAATACCGTTCAACTATCCGTTGCTGAGTACCCAGGCACCATTCCATATATCTTGGAACAGTTTGACCGCGTACAAGCAGAAGAGATTCGCTTAACAGACCTAATCAATGGCTTTGTTGACCCAGACGACGATGGCACAGCTGCGCCAACGGCAACACACATCGGTTCAGAACTTGCTGAAACTGATCTGGAAGACGAAGACAAAGAAGAAGCTGAAGACGACGAGGAAGAGGAAGAAGAAGATACAGGTATTGATCCTGAGCTTGCTCTTGAGAAGTTTACAGCGCTTCGTACTAGCTACCAAAACCGTCAGCTAGCAATCAATGAATACGGCCACGAAAGCCCGAAAGCAACGATTGCAACAACAATGATGCAAGACGTATTCAAAGAATTCCGTCTGACACCAAAACAGTTTGACTACCTAGTAAATGAACTTCGCACTTCAATGGATCGTGTACGTACTCAAGAACGCCTAATCATGCGTCAAACGGTTGAGTACGGCAAAATGCCGAAGAAATCATTCATTGCCTTATTTACTGGCAACGAATCTAGCGAAGCATGGTTGGATGAAGTTCTTGCTTCAGATAAGCCATACGCAGAAAAAATTAAACGTAACGAGCACGACATTCGTCGTTCTATCCAAAAACTGGATATGATCGAACGCGAAACCTCTCTTACTGTTCAAAGCATTAAAGACATCAGCCGTCGTATGTCTATCGGTGAAGCGAAAGCTCGTCGTGCGAAGAAAGAGATGGTTGAGGCGAACTTACGTCTAGTAATCTCGATTGCTAAGAAGTACACAAACCGTGGTCTACAATTCCTGGATCTAATCCAAGAAGGTAACATCGGTCTGATGAAAGCCGTAGATAAGTTTGAATACCGTCGTGGTTACAAGTTCTCTACTTACGCTACCTGGTGGATCCGTCAAGCAATCACTCGTTCGATTGCCGACCAAGCTCGTACTATCCGTATTCCGGTTCACATGATCGAAACGATCAACAAACTAAACCGTATCTCTCGTCAAATGCTACAAGAGATGGGTCGTGAACCACTTCCGGAAGAATTGGCTGAACGCATGCAAATGCCTGAAGACAAGATCCGCAAAGTACTGAAAATCGCTAAAGAGCCTATCTCAATGGAGACACCAATCGGTGACGACGAAGATTCGCACCTAGGTGATTTCATCGAGGATACAACTCTTGAGCTTCCTTTAGACTCAGCAACGGCAACCAGCCTACGCGGTGCAACTAAAGACGTTCTTGCGGGCCTAACTCCTCGTGAAGCTAAAGTACTACGTATGCGTTTCGGTATCGACATGAACACAGACCACACTCTTGAAGAAGTGGGTAAGCAGTTCGACGTAACTCGTGAGCGTATCCGTCAAATCGAAGCAAAAGCACTACGTAAACTTCGTCACCCAAGCCGTTCAGAAACTCTGCGCAGCTTCCTAGACGAGTAATCACACGCTTTAATGTGATTAGCTTTTAAGCTTAAAATAGAAAAGGTGAGCGTTGGCTCACCTTTTTTGTGCCTACATGATTTAAGTGGCTAAGATGTAAGCGGAATTGGCCCCTATAGTGTCTAGACACCATTGAGCGCTTCCCCTATAATCTATGCCCTACGGCCCCTTAGCTCAGTGGTTAGAGCGCACGACTCATAATCGTTCGGTCCCCAGTTCAAATCTGGGAGGGGCCACCAAATTAGAAAAGCCAGAACAGTTTATACTGCTCTGGCTTTTTGCTTTTCTGAAGCAGTACAACTCAATAGCTATATTTCCTACAAATAGCGAATCGTCCCGAACACAATTCCAATTGCCTCTCTGTGACTGAGCTTACTTTTCTTTTATAAAAAAATCGGCAATATGAGAGTACACAAATCATTCAATAGTTCAGGGAAGACTCATGAAAGACGAAACGCTCTCGATTCACTTCGGCTACGAAACCGATCCAACAACCAAATCGGTTGCTACTCCTATTTACCAAACCGTTGCTTATGAATTCGATGATGCACAACATGGTGCCGACCTGTTTAACCTTGCAGTACCAGGTAATATCTACACTCGTATTATGAACCCAACCAATGATGTGTTGGAAAAGCGCATGGCAGCCTTAGAAGGTGGTATTGCCGGATTAGTGGTGAGTGCTGGCAGCGCTGCGATCAACTACGCGATTCAAACGTTGGCCCAAATCGGCGACAACATCGTTTCAACTCCTCAGCTTTACGGCGGTACTTACACCCTATTTGCTCATATGTTACCAAACCAAGGGATTGAAGTTCGCTTTGCAAAAGACGACAAGCCTGAGAGCTTAGCCGCGCTGATCGATGAAAAAACCAAAGCGGTTTACTGTGAGAGTATCGGTAACCCAGCAGGCAACATCATCGACTTAGAACGTGTGGCAGAGCTTGCTCACGCACAAGGTGTACCTGTGATTGTTGATAATACGGTGGCGACACCAGTGCTATGCAAACCTATCGACTTTGGTGCCGATATCGTGGTTCACTCACTCACCAAATACGTTGGTGGTCACGGAACAACGTTGGGTGGTGTTATTGTCGATTCAGGTAAATTCCCATGGGCAGAACACAAAGATCGCTTCCCCGTGTTTAATCAGCCAGAACCTTCTTACCACGGTGTGGTTTATACCGAGGCTTTTGGCGAAGCCGCGTTTATTGGTCGTGCTCGAACGGTTCCACTGCGTAATACGGGTGCTGCGCTGTCGCCAATGAATGCCTTCATGCTAATGCAAGGTCTAGAAACTTTATCGCTACGCATGGAGCGACACACAGAGAATGCACTGAAAGTAGCTGAGTACCTTCAGCAACATGAGAAAGTGAGTTGGGTGAGCTACGCGGGTTTACCAACGTCTGAGTTCTATCCGCTGGCTGAGAAATACATGCAAGGTAAGCCGTCTGCCATTTTATCTTTTGGCTTGAAAGATGGTTATGAAGCAGGTGTTCGTTTCTATGATGCTCTACAAATCTTCAAGCGCTTGGTGAACATCGGCGATGCAAAATCTCTCGCTTGTCACCCTGCCTCTACAACACACCGTCAATTAAGCGAAGCGGAACAAAAGCAAGCTGGTGTATCACCAGAGATGATTCGCCTCTCAGTAGGCATTGAGCATATTGACGATATCTTGGCTGACCTAGAGCAAGCACTTAGCGCTTAATGACGCTACCGCTAGCTCTAACACTGATCGTTAATTAACAGACACAAAAAAAGCCCATCACAGGATGGGCTTCTTATTATCTAATTTTCTTAGATGGGCTAACGATTACTCAACCGTTACTGCTTTCGCAAGGTTACGAGGTTGGTCAACATCGGTACCCTTGATTAGCGCTACGTGGTAAGACAACAGCTGCATTGGTACTGTGTAGTAGATAGGTGCTGTTACTTCACTTACGTGAGGCATCTTGATGATCTTCATGTTCTCATCGCTTTCAAAGCCTGCATCTTCATCTGCGAATACGTAAAGTAGACCGCCACGAGCACGTACTTCTTCAACGTTTGATTTCAGCTTCTCTAGCAAGTCGTTGCTTGGTGCAATAACCACAACAGGCATATCTGCATCGATAAGAGCCAAAGGACCGTGCTTAAGCTCACCAGCCGCGTAGGCTTCTGCGTGAATGTAAGAGATCTCTTTCAGCTTAAGAGACGCTTCCATCGCGATTGGGTAGAACTCACCACGACCCAAGAACAGTGTGTGGTGCTTATCTGCAAAATCAGGTGCTAGCGCTTCGATCTCTTTATCAAACGCTAATGCTTTCTCGATATCAGCAGGCAGTTGATGCAGTGCTTGAACGATCTCTGCTTCTTTCTCTTCATTGATGCGACCTTGCAGGCGACCAATTGACGTTACCATCATCAGCATAGCCGCTAGTTGAGTTGTGAAAGCTTTAGTAGAAGCAACACCGATCTCTGTTCCTGCGCGAGTCATGAAGGCAAAATCAGATTCACGAACTAACGAAGAACCTGCAACGTTACAGATAGTCATTGCTGACATGTAACCTTTTTCTTTTGCAAGACGAAGTGCAGCAAGCGTATCAGCCGTTTCACCAGATTGAGACAGAGTTACCAATAGGCTGTTCGGGCGAACAACGAAGTCACGGTAACGGAACTCAGAAGCGATCTCTACGTCACAACTCACGCCAGCTAGAGATTCAAACCAGTAGCGAGCCGCCATACCTGAGTTGTAAGACGTACCACATGCGATGATCTGCACGTGTTCAACCTTGCTTAGGATCTCTTCTGCCTTAATACCAATTGCATTAGTGATAACAGACGTTTCAGAGATGCGACCTTCCATCGTGTTGATTAACGCTGTTGGCTGTTCAAAGATCTCTTTCTGCATGAAGTGACGGTATTGACCTTTATCACCCGCATCGTGTTCTGCATTTGACTCAACGATGTCACGTTCAACACGCTCACCCGCTACATCAAATACCGTAACATCACGACGAGTTACCTCAGCAACATCACCTTCTTCAAGGTACATGAAGCGACGAGTTACACTTAGTAGTGCCAATTGATCAGATGCTAGGAAGTTCTCACCAACACCGAAACCGATAACAATCGGGCTACCAGAACGAGCCACAACAATACGGCTAGGATCTTTACGATCAACAGCTACCGTGCCGTATGCACCGTCTAATTGTTTTGCTGTTTTTTGCAGTGCTTCAACCAAAGAGTCTGATGTGCGCAATTCCCACTCAACTAGGTGAGCAATAACTTCAGTATCCGTTTGTGAAGTAAACACGTAACCACGCTCTTGCAATAGAACGCGCAGTGCTTCGTGGTTTTCGATAATGCCATTGTGTACAACGGCAATATCGCCAGACATGTGTGGGTGTGCGTTCACTTCAGATGGCTCGCCGTGTGTCGCCCAACGAGTATGAGCAATACCAGTACCGCCAATCACATGTTGCTCGTCTACTGCGTCTGCTAGCTCTTGCACTTTACCTAGGCGGCGTACACGAGTTAGGTTCGATTCACTATCAACCACAGCAACACCTGCTGAATCATAACCTCGGTATTCTAAGCGGCGAAGGCCTTCTACTAAGATTTCAGCTACATCACGTTGTGCTACTGCACCAACAATTCCACACATAGTTTTACTCCATCAATTTCGTTTATTCCTACTGGCAGCAAGCAAAGGCCATATCTTCAATAGATCAATTATAGGAAGTTAAATGCACAATAATTTAAATTAGGTTTAGGTTGGATCCGTTAGGATCACTCGAACGTCATGTGATTCAATACTTGCTTGGGATTCTTTACCCAAGTCTGTATCTGTTATCAAAATATCGATGTGTTCCCACGCTAGTTCCAAATTAGGGATCTTTCGTCCCACTTTTTCAGACTCAACCATCACGATGACTTCTCGTGACACTTCAGCCATAACTTTGCTCAGACCAATCAATTCATTGAAAGTAGTCGTTCCCCTATCAAGGTCGATACCATCAGCACCGATAAACAATTGGTCAAAATCGTAAGCACGAAGTACCGACTCTGCGACCTTGCCTTGGAAAGAATCCGAATGGGTATCCCAAGTACCACCCGTCATTAATAATGTCGGTTCACTTTCAAGCTCATTAAGCGCATTAGCCACATGCAACGAGTTGGTCATAACAACCAAACCACGCTTAGTATTAAGTTGCTGGATTAAGGCACCTGTCGTACTACCACTATCAATCACAATACGATTATGGTCACGAATCAAATCTGCAGCGGCTTTTGCTAGTGAAATCTTTCGAGTCGAAACTTTTTGACCCAGTTCTTCGTTCACAACCTCTTTCGGTAATGAAATCGCACCACCATAACGGCGTAAAAGCTGACCGTTTTTCTCTAAAGACGCTAAGTCCTTTCTAATAGTGACTTCTGAGGTTTCAAACTTAGCGGATAATTCATCAACACTAACCTCCCCCTTTTCATTCACTAGGTTAGAAATTGCATGTCTTCTAAGTTGAGTGTTTCGTTTCGACATTTAAAAAAGGCCAATAAGTTTCGATATGAAATACATTATAGTTACAACGAAACTATTTAGTCCATTTATTTTGATCCAAAAAATTAATAAATAGCGATGAAACCTTGTCCTAAGACAATTGTTAAGCAGTGATATTGAAGTCATTAGGTGGTAGAATCCGCACCCGAAAAGAAAAAAAATTACAGAACTGACCGTTATTTTTCTGCAACTTTCACCTGATATGTTGGTGTAAGTCACAGAAACACGACGTTGAATCAAAATCTTTTAGTCATAAAATGACTAAAATTGATGAAAGACTTACAACTCTGAAGGACATATTGGAAGTTCCACGCTTTTACACAACAGGCACAAAATGTTGATGTAGCGGGCCAATCTTCAGAACTTAAATAAATTTCAAATTGTAACAATACTTACCGGAGAGTACCTTCCATGAAAAAGACCAAAATCGTATGTACGATTGGCCCTAAAACTGAATCTGTAGAGAAGCTAACTGAACTAGTAGATGCTGGCATGAACGTTATGCGTCTTAACTTCTCTCACGGTGACTTCGCAGAGCACGGCACTCGTATCGCGAACTTCCGTACAGTAATGGAAAACAAAGGTGAGCAACTTGCTATCCTTCTAGATACTAAAGGTCCTGAAATCCGTACTATCAAGCTTGAAGATGGTAACGACGTAGATCTAGTAGCTGGTCAAGAGTTCACTTTCACAACTGACGCAACAGTTGTTGGTAACAAAGACGTAGTAGCAGTAACTTACCTAGGTTTCGCTAAAGACCTAACTGCAGGTAACACAATCCTTGTTGATGACGGCCTAATCGAAATGGAAGTTATCGCAACAACAGAAACTGAAGTTAAGTGTAAAGTTCTTAACAACGGTGCTCTAGGCGAAAACAAAGGTGTTAACCTTCCTGGCGTATCTGTTCAACTTCCAGCTCTTTCTGAGAAAGACAAAGCTGACCTTAAGTTTGGTTGTGAGCAAGGCGTTGATTTCGTAGCTGCTTCTTTCATCCGTAAAGAAGACGACGTTAAAGAAATCCGTGAGCTTCTAAACGCTAACGGTGGCGAAAACATCCACATCATTTCTAAGATTGAAAACCAAGAAGGTGTAGATAACTTTGATTCAATCCTTGAAGCTTCTGATGGCATCATGGTTGCACGTGGTGACCTAGGTGTTGAAATCCCAGCAGAAGAAGTAATCTTCGCTCAGAAAATGATGATTGAGAAGTGTAACCGTGCACGTAAGATGGTTATCACAGCAACTCAAATGCTTGACTCTATGATCAGCAACCCACGTCCAACTCGTGCAGAAGCGGGTGACGTTGCGAACGCAATCATGGATGGCACTGATGCTGTAATGCTTTCTGGTGAAACTGCTAAAGGTAAGTACCCAGTTGAAGCTGTTACTATCATGGCTCAAATCGCGAACCGCACTGATTCAGCTCTTAAAGCTGAGCTAGGTTCTCGTCTAGACAGCCCACGTCTACGCATCACTGAAGCAGTATGTAAAGGCGCTGTAGACACAGCAGAGAAGCTAGCTGCTCCTCTAATCGTTGTTGCAACTGAAGGCGGTAAGTCTGCACGTTCAGTACGTAAGTACTTCCCAACAGCAAACATCCTTGCTCTAACAACTAACGAAAAGACAGCTGCACAGCTAGTTCTTACTAAAGGTGTTAAACCAGTTCTTGTTGACTCTATCGAGAACACAGACACGTTCTACATCAACGGTAAAGAAATCGCTCTACAATCTGGCCTAGGTAACAAAGGCGATATCGTAGTAATGGTTTCTGGCGCTCTAGTAGCTTCTGGTACTACAAACACGGCATCTGTTCACGTTCTATAAGAATGAACCGATTCGCATAAAAATATAAAAGAGGGCTTCGGCCCTCTTTTTTTATGAAACAAATCTTGCCTAACTTTTCAGTACGCTATATTATCAAACAAGATAGAACTACGTACTGTTAATATCCAATGGCTCTTTCCAAGAGATGGATTAGCAGACTAGAAATCAAATATACATGAGGTTTGTAATGTCTAGTCCTACTCTCACTGACAAAGTATCAAAGATGATTCGCCAAGATATTCTCAACGGTGAATTAACCCCAGGTCAAAAGCTCGTTGTTGCTGATCTAAAAAATAGATACAACGTTGGTGCATCTCCAATTCGTGAAGCCCTAGTGCAATTGTCTTGGAGTAAATACGTCAAACTAGAGCCACAAAAAGGCTGTTGGGTTTCTCCTGTTTCAAAGAAAGAACTCAATGATCTTTACGAAAGCCTTCGTGTTGTCTCTTCTGTTTTACTTAAGAAAGCGATTTCTGCAGGCGATGAAAGCTGGGAACTAGAAGTACTGACGTCTTACCATAAACTGTCACGCGTCCAACATGTATCAGAAGAGTTTGATTGTGTTGAGTGGGAAGAACGCCACCAACGATTTCATGCAGCATTGCTCGAAGGTGCAGACTCAGAGAACATGTTTAAGTTCTTTGACGACCTGATTAACCAAGTAAAGCGCTACCGTTTTCTAGCTATGTCAGCAGAAACTGTCGCTGATGATCTGTTCAATATTGATGAACACGAAATGATCATGAAGTTAGTATTAGCTAAAAATATTGAACAAGCGACAGAACTACTCGATCAGCATTTACTAGGCTCAATGAAACGTATTGAAGAGATTATCGAAGCCGCATAATACAAAGATAAGCTTTGATCATATAAAAACGGAGCCTAATAGCTCCGTTTTTGGTTTCCAGCATTACAACTGAACTACCACCCAAAAAACTCTTTATGATGAGTATTGAGCAGCACAACCATAGGTAAAAAATACAACGCACTGAGTTGAAAACCAAGAATGGCCAATGCACCTATAGTTAATCTCACTAAAAAATCGACAAACATACCACGCCTCTTTTAACCAGACAGTATGATCCCCAAACTCTTGCTCCTGCTAACCTAATTCTACTGCTGCCAATCAACTAATTGATAAGGCTAGATAACCAGTTGAATTACGTTAACGGTGTCGTCCTTTACATCTGGTAAACACTTTAATTTACTGTTCCGCTCTATACGGTCCAATTCGAAGCAAGGTAGTTTACTTATCGTTCAGTTTAGCTCAAATTATCACCAGCATTAGACTTTAGTCTAACTGTAAGGATTTCGTGACACAGATCGCTCAAAAGTGAGATTCATAGAAATAGCACCTACCAAAGTGCTGGTTATGACGAGAAAAAGTCGAGTTAAAGTTGGGATCAAAGCGTGGATCTCATGTAGGGTTTAAGAGCGGCGTTAAGGCGTTAGACAGATCGAGAGTAGGCGATTATCTACTTGTTTGGTCTACTGAACCAATAAGATAACTACGCCACATCAGCATGACTTGGACACATTGAAACAGTATTACGCCCAGACGATTTTGAGTCATAAAGCCCGACATCAGCGCATTTATATGAACGAGTGCTGTTACTCGTTAAATCCGTAAAGCCAACGCTCACTGTCACTTTAGTACCAACAGACAGTTCTATCTCTATTCGCAAGCGATCCAATACACGTTGAGCTTCAGATAATGAAGTGTGTGGCATCAGAAGGGCAAACTCTTCACCACCGACCCTAGCAACAAAGTCAGTACTACGAAGACTGTCTTGCAGAATCTTAGCAACACAAGCAATCACACGGTCACCTTCATCATGGCCAAGCTCGTCGTTAATTCGCTTAAAGTTATCGATATCGACTAAGGCTAAACAAGTGGTCGCTTCATTAGGGTAACGCTCGACCAAACGAGAATAATACGCGAGCTGTTCTTCGAACTTACGTCGGTTCCAAAGGTTACTCAAAGAGTCTCTCTCACTGAGTACACGCAAACGCACTTCAAGCTCTTTTCTGACAGAAATATCGACTAAGGAAGTAATATAATAGCTGACCTTTCCAGAGCTATTTTTAACCGCTTGGACTCTCATGATCGCGGTGAAAGGAATACGCAGTTTGTTCTTACACTCTACTTCACCTTCCCAGACTTCTTCTTGCTCTAAATGACTCCAGATATCAGAACTTGAGAGCACTTGGTCGGTATTCTCAAGCAATAGCTGCAATGCATTCTTTCCGATAACTTGAGTTTTGCTGTACCCAGTCATGTTCTCAAATTCGTTATTGATCATCATAGTACGGTGGTGCCTATCTGAGATCATCACAGCGGACATACCATTCAAAGCGGCGCGCGCCAACTTACTCTCTAAACTACGACGTCGATAATGAGTCACTAAATAAGCAAACGGGAACGCAAAAACCAGTACCGTCAGTAACACAAACACCTCTTCTTGAGAGAGGTCACTTAGGCTCTGTTCAGCCCTATCCATCAATTGCTTCTGATCAAGATGGATCAGTAGATGGACTTTTTGATTATTGGCGAGCATAACCGTGTTAAACGCAAACAAATTACCATCTTCGAAAACGTACCCTATCTGATCGCTACTGATTGCTTGCCACGTTTTCGGGGCAATATTTTTCAGGTTGTGCCCTTTCCTTTCAGAAATAGCATCACCAAATAGCTTATTACTATTGCTGCTTGCGATGTAGTAGCCCGCCTCATTAATGACTTCGGCTCTTAAGTCATTGTCTGGTGAAAAACTAAGACGTGACGATAATCCCCATACATCGAGGTTGATAACAAGATAGCCAACTCGCTTCTCTGGTGTTTCCACAGGCGTAAATACGCGGATTACTGGCATATAGGGGAAAGTTAGCTCACCGTGCTCCGTTTCAAGCTCAATTCCCCAGCCGCCAATTTGTTCGGCCTCTAAGTTTTGAGCATGTTGGAAATAGCTTGAATCAGACTTGTTTTGTAACTCTTCTGGGATTGTCACCTTTCCAGTGTCTGACGAGTAATTCACTCGAACTAGCTCTTTACCAGTGATATCCAATAAGTGAATCTGGGTATACCATTTCTGATTGACGAGAACAGATTGCCAGACCTCTTCGAGTAGATCTTTGGTTCTTTCCGACGGAGATTCGGCAAAATTGACAAGACTTTGGCTTTGGCTGAGCAGCCCCATTACTGAAACTAATTGAGTCTTAAGCAGATCGTAATCTCGCTTGGCATAAACGAGTTGATGGACAGCTTGTTTCGCTGAGTAGTCGAAGCTCTGCTGTTTAACTTCTTTGTAGCGCTGTAAGTAATAAAGGGCAACGGCAGAACAGAGTGTGATTGAGATAATTAGTAATGTAATTATTGATTTTTTATTTCTCATTACTAGCTCAGGAGGAAAAATAGAGCGGAGGATTATAGCACTCTATAAAATTAACAAAATAAAAGCCGCCTAAAAAAGCGGCTTAAAAGCTGTTTTTAAAAGATTTATTGTTTAGGCTTTCAACGCTCGCTCACCGCGAGCAATACCAACAACACCGCTTCTAGCGACTTCAAGCACTTCTGTTACTTCAGACAATGCCTGAATGAAGGCATCAAGTTTCTCGCTAGTACCAGCCATTTGAACCGTGTACTGAGACGCGGTTACATCCACAATCTGTCCACGGAAAATATCTGCGGTACGTTTAACTTCAGCACGAGCAAAACCACTCGCACGTACTTTTACCATCAATAATTCACGTTCAATGTGCTCAAGTTCAGAGACTTCTTGTACTTTCAGTACATCGATAAGCTTATGTAGCTGTTTCTGGATCTGCTCAAGCTGCATTTCGCTTGAATTAGTGGTGACGTTCAAACGAGAAAGTGTTGGATCATCGGTCGGAGATACATTCAAAGACTCAATGTTATAGCCACGCTGAGAAAACAGACCAACCACTCGAGAAAGTGCACCAGGTTGGTTTTCCATTAATAGTGAAATAATGTGTCTCATATTATGTTCTCTCCGTTTTACTTAGCCACATGTTGTCCATACCCTCGCCTTTGATCTGCATTGGGTATACGTGCTCGGTGTCATCCACACTGATATCGACAAATACCAAACGGTCTTTCATCGCTAGTGCTTTTTCCAAACCTGATTCCAGTTCATCCGGAGATGAAATACGCATACCAACATGGCCATAAGCCTCGGCAATTGCAGCGAAATCAGGAACAGAGTCCATATATGAATTAGAGTAACGACCTTGATAAACAATGTCTTGCCACTGTTTTACCATGCCTAAGAAACGGTTGTTAAGGTTAATAATCTTAACTGGAATATTGTATTGCAGTGCAGTCGACAGCTCTTGGATATTCATTTGAATACTGCCGTCACCAGTTACTACAACCACCTCTTCATCTGGTTTAGCAAACTTAACGCCCATACCTGCAGGTAGACCAAAACCCATCGTGCCTAGACCACCGGAGTTAATCCAACGGCGTGGCTTGTTAAACGGGTAATACAAAGCAGCAAACATTTGGTGTTGGCCTACATCAGAAGCAACATAAGCATCGCCATTGGTTACTTTATGCAGTGTTTCAATAACTTGTTGTGGCTTAATTCTCTCAGATGATTTCTCATAAGCTAAACAGTCGCGTTCTTGCCACTGTTTAATTTCACTCCACCAGCTTTCCATCGCTTGCGCATCGTTACTTCCACCTTGTTCAACAAGCAGGTTGACCATGCTCTCTAGAACTTTCTCCGCTGAGCCTACAATCGGTAGGTCCACTTTCACGTTCTTAGAGATAGAAGATGGATCGATATCAATGTGCATGATCTTCGCATCAGGGCAGTACTTATCCAGGTTATTGGTCGTTCGATCATCGAAACGCACGCCAATACCAAAGATCAAATCTGCGTTGTGCATTGCCATGTTGGCTTCATACAAACCGTGCATGCCCAACATACCCAAAGAGTTTTTATGGGTGCCCGGAAAAGCGCCAAGCCCCATTAGGGTGCTAACCACGGGTAAATTCAATGCCTCTGCTAATGTTAACAGTGGCTTATCAGCCTCAGAAATAACCGCACCACCACCGACATAAAGTACTGGCTTCTTCGCTTCAAGGAGTGCTTTTAATGCTTTCTTGATTTGACCTTTATGACCCGTAACCGTTGGGTTATACGAACGCATCTTCAGCGTTTCTGGGTATTCATAAGGAAGCTTGATTTGTGGGTTTAAAATGTCTTTAGGCAGATCAATAACCACAGGACCAGGACGTCCTGTCGTTGAAATATAGAATGCTTTTTTAACGACTTCAGGGATATCTTCCGCTTTCTTCACGAGGAAGCTGTGCTTAACGATCGGACGGGATACGCCCACGATGTCACACTCTTGAAAGGCGTCGTTACCAATAAGGTTATTTGGTACGTTACCAGAAATAACAATCATTGGGATTGAGTCCATGTAGGCTGTTGCGATACCAGTAACGGTATTGGTTGCGCCTGGACCAGAACATACCAGTACTACACCAGGTTTACCGGTAGAACGAGTATAGCCATCGGCCATATGGGTCGCGGCTTGTTCGTGTCTTACTAATACGTGTTTAATTTCAGCAGTTTTAGCATGCAGTGCATCATAGATATCAAGTACAGAACCACCTGGGTAACCAAAGATTTGTTCTACACCCTCTTCAATTAGAGACTGCACCACCATCTCAGCGCCGGATAACATTGCTGTTTCAGGTTTTGTTGTCATATTGCTCTCCTCATCAGTTTCCAATCATATTTGGTGAACATGTTGGGCTGATTTTTCATAGTCTAGGGCTTATTCGTAGCCTAATTCGAAATACTTCCACTTTTTCGGCTATGGCTGTCTGTAGTGATAACAACAAACAGTAATACGAAACAACTTTAACGCTTTATTATCATCTGGTCTAACACCTGTTATCTGACAATCGTGGTAAAAAACCAACTATCAGCTCAAAGCATTAAATAAAACCTAAACTAAGCCCATTAAATAGCTATAACAACTAGATTGACTAACAAAAAAAGCACTTAATATTTAAATGAATCGCTATTTATCTATAAATAACAGCTTAATCAGTGTGCGCTTTCGCACATTGTGTTGGATCGCTAGACACAAAAAATCCCCCTAAAAATGCAATCACATTCGTAGGGGGATTTTTGAACAACTGAAAATTTATCTAAGCAGAAAACTACTTATCTTTAGGCTTTTCATTGTACATTTCTTCGATTTCGTCTTGATACTTATCGTTGATAACTTTACGACGCAATTTCTGAGTCGGTGTCAGTTCACCATCATCCATAGAAAATGCTTTTGGCAGCAGTTTGAATTTCTTTACTTGCTCAAACTTAGCCAGTTCTTGCTGTAGGTTATTCACACGTTTCTCTAGCATCTCGATAATTTGGTGATGCTTAACAAGCTCAACGCGGTCATGATATTTGATATTAAGCTCTTTGGCATACTCTTCTAGAGAGTCATAACAAGGAACAATCAGAGCTGAAACGAATTTGCGTGTATCAGCGATAACGGCTATCTGTTCGATAAAATGATCTTTACCAATCGCGCCTTCAACCACTTGTGGGGCAATGTACTTACCGCCAGAGGTCTTCATCAATTCTTTGATACGATCAGTAATGAACAGGTTACCATTTTCATCAAAATGACCCGCATCGCCGGTTTTCAGGAAGCCATGCTCGTCAAACGTGTTAGCGGTCTCTTCTGGCATCTTATAATAACCACGCATCACCATTGGACCACGAACAAGAATCTCGTCCTTAGCACCAATTTTTACTTCAGCACCCGGCATCGACATACCAATCGAATCAGGGTTAAAACAGCGGTCATCCCAGCACGATACTGTTGCCGTGGTTTCTGTCATGCCGTAGCCAAGTTTTACGTTGATTCCGATAGCATGGAAGAAGCGACCAATGGTTTCATCAAGCTTCGCGCCACCACATGGCATGAAGTTGATATTACCGCCTAGCAGAGCTCTCAATTTAGATAGCACAAGTTTATCGGCTAAAGCATGACTCTTCTTCAGCATAAACGATGGAGTACGACCTTCTTGGTGACAAACAGAAAGCTTTGCTCCCATGTTCACCGCCCAAGTAAACAGCACCTTACGGATAAACGGTGCTTTTGATACCTTCTCGTGAATCGCTGAGAAAATCTTCTCGTAGAAACGTGGAACTGCACACATTACTGTCGGTTTCACATCGCTTAGAGCATCACGCACTTGCATCGTGTCTTGTAGGTAACAGTTGGTTGCACCTTTATAGAGGGCATAGAAAGTCCAAGCGCGCTCAAACACATGTGACAAAGGTAAGAAACACAGTGATACATCATCTTTAGTCAAGCTGAGACGTTCATCGTGACCTTTTAATTGATAGCCAATATTGGTGTAATCAAGCATCACACCTTTTGGTTGGCCTGTCGTGCCAGAGGTATAAATAAGGGTCAGTAAGTCATCCATGCTTGCATCAGCCAAACGAACGTCAAGTTCAACTTGTTGAGCTTCAACACCACGTGCCATGAAATCTTGCCACGATACGGCAAAGCTGTGTTCTTGAATGTTGATATCATTAGACATCGCCACAACAACTTCCAGCTGTTCGCACTCTTCAAAGAGGCTAACCGCAGCATCGAATTGAGCTTGCTCACCAACGAATAAGATCTTCACATCCGCATTTTGGATAATGTAAGAAGACTGCGCAGCAGTATTGGTTGGATAAATCGGCACAGTGACAAGACGAGCCTGCAAAGATGCGAAATCTGCCACAGTCCACTGAGGCATATTGTTGGAAAAGATACCGATCTTATCTTGAACTCTCAATCCTTGAGCCAATAGTGCTAATGAAAGCGTATCGATCTGCTGTCCAAACTGCTCCCAGCTAATACCTTGCCATACATTGTCGACTTTGTGCTTCAAAGCTGTACGGTTGCCGCCTTGGGCAATTTGGTCACGAAGTCTTTTTACGATATGAAAATCTAAATTGGCCATCTCTTTACCTTTGGCTTACACCTGTAAGCTTTTTTGAGCGCACAAGTGTACCTCCGATCATAGAAAAGGCAACTGACGAAGCTCAAAGTTATAAGTAATAGTACGTCTCACGCTAAGTTTTCTATCAACAAAAATAGCAGGTACAAAAAAGCCCTAAGCCAGACTCCCAGCTCAGGGCTTATAAATCATAGGGATTAGTGTCTAGTTAAGTGCCACTACTTCGCCACAGATCATCATTAACTGATCTCGTAACCAAATGTGTCCTTTATCCTTTTCACTTGATTCGTGCCAGCTTAGGAAGCCTGAAATTGCCGCATTATCGAATGGGAAATCTAGAATCTGAAGCTGCTCTTTATTTGCTGCATGTTCTACCATCCAACGAGGTGCAATCGTCACTAATTCAGATTGACCAACAACGTAAAGAACGTTGCTCAAGCTCGTACCTTCGTAGAAAGGCGTGCAATCTAGGTCACGGTAAGCTTGCTCAGAGAAGCTACGTTGACCGTGAATGCGAGACAATTTTGCGTGCTTTTCATTCAACAACTCAGTTGCTGAAACTTCACCATTAATTCGAGGGTGAGAAGCAGAAGCAACCACAACCAATTCATCTTGGAAGATTTCAGTGCTTGAGAAACCTTGCTCATCAAAACGAGCGTAATCAATCACGAAGTCGATTTCTTGGTAACGCATACGCTCAGAAAGCTGACGATCGAACTCTGCATCCATATGCAGCTTAACGCTAGGTGCTTGGTCGTTGATTGTCGACATAATCTTAGGAGCAAAACGCATATCACAAGGGCTACAAATCGCAAGTTTGAACAGGCGAGAAGACGACTCTGGCGAGAACACAGAACTTGGTAGTTCGTTGCGTACTAACTGCAGTGCTTGGCGGATTGGGCCAAACAGTTGACGAGCACGTTGAGTTGGTTGAATACCACGACCTTGACGCATGAATAGTTCGTCGTTAAACATCACTTTTAGACGAGCAACAGCGTTACTTACAGCAGGCTGAGACATGCCCAGGTTGTGAGCTGCACGTGTAATGTTTTGCTCTTGCATAACTGCATCAAATACAGTCAAAAGATTTAAGTCGACTCCACGAAGTGTGCTTTCCATTCTGTAGCTTGCAATTGCACTCATTGCGTCTTTTTTCTCTAACATTCAAGTTGCCTCTAGTCGCTTCGACAGCGTTAAATTGGTAATGGTATGGCAATAGATAACCACTAATTCTTATATTTACCAGACCGATACTTTTCGGATTGCCATTACTATTAACCAATACATCTCGAGCTACCAACAAGATTGATAAAGAATAATTTAATTTTACCTTAATGATTAAATAACATTTTAAAATCATGTATTTATGGAGTTATAAAAAAACATAAAATAAGACATTTATGAGTTTCATTTCGACTTATTTAGCTGTTCTATCGTTCAGTTACATTTGTTACAATTTATTGAACTCATGAATTGTTTAGCTAGTTAATTCAAAAACTCCACTTATGAATCAGGTTAACGATGCATAACTAGGAAAATCCACCTTATCCCAAAGCTGTTTACTTAAGGCATCTTGGTCAGACCAATTCCCCGCTAAAACCCACTCAACGAGTGCACTTGCCACGTCGGGATAGGTCACTATTTCTGCCTGTTTTTCATTGAGCCAGCTACGTAAAATAGCCGCATCTAAAAAGCTCATCGTTTGTGCCAACCCCAGAGCTTCTAGCGTGGCGACATTGCTTTGTTGTTCGAACTGCCCATCAAGCGGTTTGAGAAGCAACTTTTTACCCAAAGTTAAGGCTTCTGATGGCAATTCGAAGCCACCGTTAGCGACCACACCAGAGCACTGATTCAGGTCAAATTGGAAGCCTGCATGACTGAGTGGTTTGAACTCAATATTTTCGACTCGACTGTGCTCAATAACATTGGGGTGATAACAGATAAAATGATGAGAAATGAACTTCATCAACAACTCCGAAATCGCCTCAAGATCTTCAAACGGTAAATAAACCAAAGTGAAATTTTGTGGCGCTGTCGTTTGTTCATGATGAGTCAGCGTGTGAACTATAGGAGGTAATATGGGTTGCTCAAAGTGATACCAATGAAGACCAATAGAGTGCTCTGTTGGCGCGAAGTACTGAATCACTGAATGTTCAATCCAGTTTCCTCCTTCTTTAGGCACATCGTAGCGGAACGCATTTTGGTGGCTTATGCCAATACATGGTACACCCTGTCTCTTAGCCGCCCATGCAGTCACAGGTTCAAAGTCATTAAGCACTAAGTCATAAGGCATCAGATCGATCTGGTTAATTTCACGCATAAATCGCCAGATATTATTCTTGATGAATGTTTTACCGTACTTAACCTGCCCTTGCTCACTGAAAAAAGTTAAGCCATCGCGGGTTTGATAGTTCCCAAACTCTTCCATTGAGAAGTACTTGCTCTCATCTCGTCCTGAGAATAGGAAGTCGACATCGATATTTTGTTGGCGAAAAGCCACCGCCATTGCTCTTGCACGAGCGATATGACCATTCCCTGTACCTTGTACGCCATATAATATTTTCATGGGTGTTCCTTTAGGTTTGAGCTTAAGCTCGGCAACGACTGACAAAAGTGATTACAAAATGAAGCTGATGGCTAGGCTAGTACAAGCTATCCCCAAGACAGCGCCAATTAGCACATCCGTTAAAAAGTGCACACCAAGCAAGATTCGCGAGCCCGCAATCGCTGCAGCCCAAATCAAACTAAAGAGATACAAGCTTGGATAGAAATGTCCGATTAAGGTCGCCATAACAAAAGCAGCAGCCGAATGTCCAGATGGAAGGCTGTATTTGTCAGATGGAACGATATGGGAGTAAAGCAGTGAAGAGAATTCAGCTGGTCTGCGACGCTTGAGGGTATTTTTGGCAAACCAGTAAATAGGTAACTCGATTGCAAAGGCAGTTAAGCCCACCAAGAGAAAATCTCGGCCAGCATTGCTATCCACCAACAGCGCGACCAGAGCAATCAAAATGTAAAGGTGTCCATCTCCAGTATGAGATATCGCTTTACTCAGCGTTGCATGTTGCCCGCTATAACGACTCTTCAAACAGAAAACAGAAAATGCCACATCCCAGCGGACAATAGGTTCGATAGTACGCATACGATCTCCTTAACAATCCTTATTCAGTTAAGGCTCAAGTTATGCCTCACAAATGACAGTTAAGTGACGTTTTGAATGAAGTAAAATGAAATTTGTTCTAGAGACTGTGTTGCCACTGTCCCATCCGAAAGGCCAAGGATGTACACGAAGAATCGCACCCAGCAAGTTAACCCAGATAGACAAAGACTCAACCAATAAAAAAGCGACACTAGGTCGCTTTGTTTTAAATCGATTTTGCTCCTTTATAAAGGAGTCAATCCAACGTCTATAATTCGAGTGGCTCGTGCTTTTTCACTAAACCAAAGTCCGCCAGTATTGCGTAAGCCGCCGGAATCATAAACAGCACTAGCAAGGTCGAAGCAAAAATACCAAACACAATTGATATCACCAGCGGTTGGATAACCTGAGCCTGCAAGCTGGTTTCTGTTAGCAGTGGTAGCAAACCTGCGGCTGTGGTCATTGAAGTCAAAAATACTGCTCGGAAACGCTCGCGACTCGCTTTCACCACTGAGTCATGTACGCTATCGCCTTCATCGACGTGATGGCGAATGTATTGCACTAACAAAATAGAATCATTGACCACGATTCCGGCCAGCGACACAAAGCCCATCATGCTTGGCATACTCAAAGCGTGCCCAAGTATCCAGTGACCAACAACCACGCCAATAAAGGCGAGTGGAATGGCTAACATCACGACCACAGGCTCTAAGTAGCTTCGGAACTGATAGCTAAGAATCGCAAACACACCGAATAAGCCGAGTAAGAACCCTTTACCCATTGATGCTCCTGTCTTAGCGGCATCTTTGGCTTCACCTTCAAAATCAAAGCGCAAGCCTGGGTATTTTTGAATGAGCTTGGCTGCTTCATCTTTTTGGAACTGAGCCAAAATCGCCGACGAGCTCGCCTTCTTATTATCAATATCACCAAAGATGCTGATAGTTCTCAGCCCATCAATACGCTGAATTCGCACGTAGTTACGTTGGAAATCTAATGTCGCCAACGTTGCTAACGGGATCTGACTGCCGTCGGCGGTAATGATCGGGAAGTTAGCCAGCTGCTGTATGTCGCCCGCTTGTTCCTTATCAAGACGCACCTCTATCGAGATATTCTCAACACCGATTTGAATCTCATCCGCCGTTTGCCCGAAGAATGCAGCACGCAACTGAGAAGCAATCATCTGCCCATTCACATTGTAGGTTTCGGCTCCTGGGCGCAGCTTCACTAAGATCTCCTCTTTACCCATGCGCATGTCATCTAGAACACCATGCACGCCATCAAACTGATTGAGGTATTCCTGAATATCCAAAGAAGCCGATTTCAACGCTGCAAGATCATCATGTTTAGCGCGGATCTCAATAGCACGACCGCCAGGCCCCATGGTGGGTTGTTTAAAAACTAACGAGATAGGATCTGCCAAGTCACCGATATCTTCTCGCCATGCATCAATGAAATCATCGATCACCGTGTTTCGACTTTCTGCACCACGCAGATCTAAACGGACAGTCGCGAGATGCGGTCCAGATTCACTGGCATCAGCATTAGCATTAAATTGGCTCGTGATGTGTTCCACCAACTCATTGCCCTCTTCGACCTCTTCACTCCACCGCACGTTCAAACGCTCAGCAGACGCGACTATTTTATCGACGACTCTCTCGGTTTGAGACAATGACGCACCCGGCGGAAGAATGATACGCGCTTCAGCAATGTCTCCATCCAATTCGGGGAAAGGTTGGAACTTAACAGCACCACCCGCAATCAAGGCAATAGAAAGCAACAACAGTGTCAGCACTCCGCCCATAAATGCATAGCGGAACGTCACGACCTTCTCGACCATGTTCATCAAAGTTGTATTACGGAAGTTCTCAAATTTTTCAAGCAACACTACTTTGAAGCGCAGCGCTGGCTTATCATTTTTTTCTTTGTGTAATGAATGAGATAAGTGATTGGGTAAAATAAGAAACGCTTCGATTAAACTCAGAGACAACACCAAGATAAGTACCTGAGGCACCGCTTTAAGCACCGCGCCCATTTCCCCATCAAGGAATAGTAAGCTACCGAAAATACACACCGTGGTTAAAAAAGAAGATAACACCCCGGGGAGCACTTTCTTAACACCGTTGTACACCGCATCATCAACGTTTTGCCCCCTATCTAAATGGGAGGCTATCGATTCGGCAATCACGATGGCGTCATCCATCATAATACCAATCGCCATTAATAAGCCGACCAGTGACATGATGTTGATCGATAGGCCAAGGTTCGCCATTAAGAACAAGCCACCAAGGAAGGCTACGGGCAAACCTGCCGCAACCCAGAATGAATATCGCAAACTGAAGAACAACCACATAGTAGCAAACACCAGCACAATACCTTGCCAGCCGTTGCGTACCATCATGGTTAGACGATCCCAAAGTACCGATGATAGATCATTGGTCATTTGTAGCGTCACGCCATCGGGGGCAATCGCGCTTTGATCTTCCACGAATCGAGTAACGTTCTCTTTGATTCGTAGCGCATCATCTTCTTTGTTTTTACTGATCTTCAATAGCGCAGAAGGCTTACCATCAAACAGAACCTTCTGTTCATCCAGTTCAAAGCGATCGGTGATCTTGGCAATATCCCTCAAACGGATCACTGAACCATTCGGCGCAGAACCCACCACGATACTCTCTAATTCAACCGGAGTGATGCGTCTCTCATCAAAACGAATCAGGAAGTTTTTGTCTGGCGTTTCAACATTGCCGCTCGGTAGCTTTACATTCTGACGACCGATTTGGTCCGCAATATCACCGACACTCAAACCTAACTGACGAATGGCTTGGGTATCCAGTTCCACACGATATTGGTGATCCGAGAATCCACTGACTTCGACCAATGAAACGTCGTAATCGAGCTTCATGGTACGTTTTAAGTCTTCCGCATAAGCCTTAAGTTCCGGCCATGACGTTTCTGCTGTAATCGCGATATCAACAACCGGTTCATTCCAATCCAGCTCTTGAACAACCGGAGATTCAATCTCGCTCGGAAAATCATTGATCGAATTGATCTGAGTTTGCACGTCCACCAGCATTCGACCGATGTCTGCTTTCTCATTGAGCTTCAGAATTAAACGCGCGCTGCCTTCAATCGCCTCACACTGAGTTTCTTCAATGTTGGCTAGGCCATCAACAGCATCTTCCATTCGTACACATAAGCTCTCTTCCACTTCTTGTGGGGAAGCTCCGGGATAAACAATGGCCGCCATGATGTAAGGTGGGTCGTAGGCAGGGAAAGTCTCACGCTTAATGGTTGATAATGAGGTTAAGCCCATAATCAACAACCCAAGCATCAACAGGTTCGCTGCTGTTGGGTGCCTAGAGAAAAACTTGATCATGACGCACTCTCCTGAGTATCAGGTTCAAGTGCCACTTCTTTTGAGCCCGATTCTTTGAGTAACATGCCTTCAATGGCTGGTAATAAGTCATTGAGAACCAGTTTGTCGCCCGTTTGAAGCTCCCCGTTCACAACCACTTGGTTGTCTCTACGATAAAGCACTTCAACATTCACCATTTTCAGACGAGAGTTATCGTCCATTAGATAAATTTTGTCACCATGTAGCGCTCGTTCAGGCAACACCCAACTTAGATTTGCTACACCTTCAATCTCAGCTTTTACAAACATACCGTTGACCAAAGGGGTCGCATTGCTTGGCTGCAGTTGTGAATAGTCTTGAGCGATCTCGAGAATAATCCCCGCCGTCGCTTGGTTTTCATCAACGGTTTCACTAATTCTCGCTACCTTTGCAGGCCAGCTCAGATTCAAACTGCCACTATTCAGTTGAACACTCGCTTTGATCGGTGCTTGGTCAGGGGTTGGAATTCCAGCAGCATCGCGAGGGAATTGAGTAAAACTTGAAGCTAAAGTTTGCATGTCGTGAATAGAAAGTTGTGCTTCAACTTCCATAATATTAATCCCATGAGCAACAAACATTTCTTGCTGAAGATTAACTACTTGGTTTTGTTCGATATCGACTTGAGCAATTCGCATCGCTCTTGGCAAAGTGATGGTCGTCTTATCCAAAGAGCGTTGTGCCTCTTTCACCTTAGACACGTTCACCTTAATCACGGCCTCCGCGACGCGTTTTTCATCAGGCATCAAGGTAATTTGGTTAGCAATATCTAACACTAACTTCTGTTGAGACAACGCGCTTTGTTGTTGGAGGTCGACATCCGATTGAGATGTCAGCCCTTTCTTACGCAGGTCTTGTTTACGTTGTAGCTCTTTATTGCTGATCACCAAGCGATTCTTTTCGATCTTTAGAGTCTGATTCAGGTTGTCTTCTTCTTGATTCAATTTTGCTAGCGAAGTTTGGCTTGATTTAAGATCCGCTTCCGCTTGTATCAGCTTCAGCTCGTAATCCAAAGGATCAACCTTGAGTACAACCGTCCCTGCAGGGATCACTTGGCCTTTATCAAGATCCGGATGTCGATACACAATCTGTCCTGTCACCTCAGCAATCGCTTTCCATTCGACTTTTGGCACCACTTTGCCAAAGCCAACCGCTAATGGCGCTATCAGTTGCTGTTCTAAGCTTAGAGTTTCCACTAAACGAGCTCGGTCACCCGCAGGTTTAGTTGGAAGATCCGGCTTCAAATTAATCGCAACCACCAAACCAATAACACCAACTGCCAACGCTGGAAAAAAGAGGAGTTTTTTACTTATTTTCATTATCTTGGTTCCTGCAAGGTCGAAGTGCTCTCTACATTAATAAAGCCTTCGGTCATCAATTGGATGTTGTGTTCGATTAAACGATTTAGAAACTCTTCATTAAGCTCAATACCATGAATCGCTAGTAAAGGAGGTGGTGCAATAAAGGGGAAAACCATCAAGCTTATATACGAAACACGACACAGTTTTGGATCCATGTTTTGTTTCAATATTCCCTGTTCAACAAGCTTTTCAAAAATGACGTCTTGCGCCGGTTTGGCAACATCGAGGAAGACCTTTTCGAGCAACTCTCTTTGCACTTCCGATGGCGGCATATTCATTACCTGGGCAATCAACCGAGGAAACTTGGGCACTTTAACCATCTCTTTGTAGTAAGTCCGCATTAAATCGAGAAAGTTCTCATGACTGCTTTCTTCAACTAACTTCTGCATTTGTAGCTGCATCGGACGAAGCGTTTCCCGCAGCATCGCCTCGAACAACCCAGCTTTATTACCGAAGTAATAACGGATCATGGCAATGTTTACTCCAGCACGCTCTGCAATTAGGCGTGTCGATACTTTATCGTAGGATTGAACAACGAACAGATCCCGAGCGTGTTCAATGAGTAGTTGCCGCACATCAAGGTTCTGCTGAGGTCGCCCGGCTTTACGTACTGTCATTGCTTTGACCTGCTCTATAATTAATCGTTTGATTAATTATAGAGATAAACAAGCACAACTGTAGAAGATTAATTACTCATTATTTAATCAATTGATTAATTAATTTCGCCGCACATTCGATTTTGCTGGTGAATCGTTCCAACAAAAAGATTTACTACAAAGTTTTAACCTATACATAAGCCAATCGATAAACTAACCCGCCAACACAAAACCAACAAACAAACGAATAAACCAAAATAAAAAACAAAAACAGCATAAACCAAACAAAAACACCAGCAATGCACACTGATATTGGATTTTCTTGTTTGACGCTTAGAATAAATTGCGGTAAATATGGTGTTAACAGTTTATTTACGGATATTTGTGTAATGATTTTTTCTTCTTCTCGACTGCTGAAACTTCTCCTTATCGTGAACCAATCGCGCGGGTAAGTTGTGGGTCAAGAACTACACAAATATTAAAACCCGCGCTGAGCGGGTTTTTTTGTAACTGGCACTTTTAAAAGAACATCATTCTTAATAATAATTTGGATAGCAATCGATTCATTATCGATATAAGGAAGCACCCATGAACGATCAAGTAATAATTTTTGATACGACCTTACGTGACGGCGAGCAAGCATTGGCTGCAAGCCTGACAGTAAAAGAGAAGTTACAGATCGCTTACGCTCTTGAGAGACTGGGTGTGGATGTTATCGAAGCTGGCTTCCCTATCTCTTCTCCAGGTGATTTTGAGTCCGTACAAACCATCGCTAAACACATTAAAGGTAGCCGTATTTGTGCGCTTTCTCGTGCCGTTGCAAAAGATATAGACGCCGCTGCAGAAGCACTAAAAGTAGCTGACCAGTTCCGTATTCATACCTTCATCTCAACATCAACGGTTCACGTACAAGACAAATTACGCCGTAGCTACGATGATGTCGTAGAGATGGCAGTGAAAGCAGTAAAACATGCACGTAACTACACCGACGATGTTGAGTTCTCTTGTGAAGATGCTGGTCGCACCCCTATCGACAACCTATGTCGTATGGTTGAGGCCGCGATTAACGCAGGCGCAAAAACCATCAACATTCCAGACACCGTTGGCTACACAGTACCGAATGAATTCGGTGGCATTATCCAAACACTATTTGATCGCGTACCCAACATCGATAAAGCAATCATCTCTGTTCACTGTCACGATGACTTGGGTATGTCGGTTGCTAACTCAATCGCTGCCGTTCAAGCGGGTGCTCGACAAATTGAAGGCACAATCAATGGTATTGGTGAGCGTGCGGGTAACTGTTCTTTAGAAGAAATCGCAATGATCATCAAAACTCGCCAAGAGTTTTTGGGGGTTCATACCGGCTTAGATCATAAAGAGATTCACCGTACAAGTAAGTTGGTGAGCCAGCTTTGCCACATGCCAATTCAAGACAATAAAGCTATCGTCGGTGCCAACGCATTCAGTCACTCTTCAGGTATTCACCAAGATGGCATGCTTAAGAATAAGAACACTTACGAGATAATGACACCTGAGTCTATTGGCTTGAAAAACAAGGCATTGAACCTAACAAGTCGTAGTGGCCGAGCGGCTGTTAAGAGCCATATGGACGCAATGGGTTATAAAGATAATGAGTACAACCTAGATTCATTGTACGAAGACTTCTTGAAGCTAGCTGACCGTAAAGGTCAAGTATTCGATTACGACCTAGAAGCATTAATGCACTTCGCCAATCTACGTGACGAAGATGACTTCTATAAACTTAACTACCTAAGCGTACAATCTGGTAGTGTTATGTCTACCACCAGCATCAAATTGCAATGTGGTGATGAAGAAAAATGCGAAGCGGCTGTAGGTAACGGCCCTGTTGATGCTTTATACCAATGTATCTACCGCTTAACGGGTTACGAAATTGCATTGGATAAATTCGACCTTACTGCAAAAGGTGAAGGCGAAGATGGCTTAGGCCAAGCGGATATCATTGCGAATTATAAAGGCCGTAAGTACCACGGCACAGGTGTTTCAACAGATATCGTTGAAGCTTCTGGTCAAGCGTTACTGCATGTTATCAATAGTATTCAACGTGCAGACACTATCGCTGAAATGAAACAACAAAAATTCGCAACAGTTTAATACCCAATAACAGAGCCCTAGAGCCGATGTTGTTGGCTTTAGGGACAAAATTTAAAACGAGCCAAACCGCTCAGTAACAAGAATTAAAGGATTAACATGACAGATAAATCATACAAAATTGCCGTACTACCTGGTGATGGCATTGGCCCAGAAGTAATGCAGCAAGCACACAAAGTGCTAGACGCGATTGAAAAGAAGCACGCGATTAGCTTTTCTCGTGAAGAGTATGATGTTGGTGGTATCGCCATTGATAACCACGGCTGTCCACTTCCAGAAACGACAGTAACAGGCTGTGAAGAATCTGACGCAGTACTATTTGGCTCGGTTGGCGGTCCTAAGTGGGAACACCTTCCACCAAACGATCAACCAGAGCGTGGTGCCCTACTTCCTCTACGTAAGCACTTCCAACTGTTCTGTAACCTACGTCCTGCGCAAATCCACAAGGGTTTAGAGTCTTTCTCTCCTTTACGCGCTGACATTTCAGGTAATGGTTTCGACATCGTTGTTGTTCGTGAACTAACCGGCGGTATCTACTTCGGCCAACCTAAAGGTCGTGAAGGCGAAGGCGCAACTGAGAAAGCTTTTGATACAGAGGTTTACCACCGTTACGAAATCGAACGTATTGCAAAGATTGCGTTTGAATCTGCACGTCTACGTAACAAAAATGTTTACTCAATCGACAAAGCGAACGTTCTGCAGAGCTCTATCTTATGGCGTGAAGTGGTTGAAGAGATCGCAAAAGATTACCCAGATGTCACGCTAAACCATATGTACATCGACAACGCGACCATGCAGCTAATCAAAGATCCATCTCAGTTTGACGTAATGCTATGTTCAAACATCTTTGGTGACATCATCTCTGATGAGTGTGCAATGATCACGGGTTCGATGGGTATGCTTCCTTCTGCAAGCTTAAACGAAAGCAACTTCGGCCTATATGAACCAGCAGGTGGCAGCGCACCAGATATCGCAGGTAAGAACATTGCAAACCCAGTCGCGCAAATTCTTTCTGCAGCACTAATGCTTCGTTACAGCCTAGGCGAAGAAGCAGCAGCACAAGACATCGAAGCGGCGGTATCGAAAGCACTTTCTGCAGGCGAGCTAACGGCAGACCTTGCAGGTAAGAACCAAGCACTGACTACCTCAGAAATGGGTGACAAGATCGCTGAGTACATCTTAGCTTCATAAGCGAGATGCTTAGATTAGAAGCAAGTACATAAGAATAATATCAAGCCAAGTCTGCTTAAACCGCATGACTTGGCTCGAAACAAACACTGGGACTGATACTCCCAAGGAAGAAAAGCTATGTCGACAAACCAGCAAGCAAAAACCTTATACGAAAAAGTTTATGACGCTCACGTTGCAGTTGCAGCGAAGGGCGAAACGCCAATTCTTTATATCGATCGCCACTTAGTCCACGAAGTAACGTCGCCACAAGCCTTTGATGGCCTGCGTGAAAAAGGTCGTAAAGTTCGCCAAGTAGGCAAAACCTTCGCGACCATGGATCACAACGTATCGACACAAACCAAAGACATCAACGCTTCTGGTGAGATGGCTCGTATCCAAATGGAAACGCTATCGAAGAACTGTGAAGAGTTTGGTGTCACGCTTTACGACCTAAACCACAAATACCAAGGTATTGTGCACGTAATGGGGCCTGAGCTAGGTATTACTCTGCCGGGTATGACCATCGTATGTGGTGACTCACACACGGCGACACACGGTGCATTTGGTTCATTAGCATTCGGTATCGGTACTTCAGAAGTAGAGCATGTTCTAGCGACTCAAACGCTAAAACAAGCGCGCGCTAAAACCATGAAGATCGAAGTAAAAGGCAAAGTCGCAGAAGGTATTACAGCCAAAGATATCGTGCTCGCGATCATCGGCAAGACAACAGCTGCAGGCGGAACAGGCTATGTAGTTGAATTCTGTGGTGAGGCAATTACAGACCTTACAATGGAAGGTCGTATGACAGTATGTAACATGGCAATCGAGCTAGGCGCGAAAGCGGGTCTAATCGCTCCAGATGCAACCACATACAAGTACATAAAAGGTCGTAAGTTCTCTCCAGAGGGCGAAGACTTAGAAGCGGCAATCGAATACTGGAACACATTGAAAACCGATGCTGACGCAGAATTCGATGCAGTTGTCACGCTAGAAGCAGCTGAAATCAAACCACAAGTCACTTGGGGTACTAACCCAGGTCAGGTTATTTCAGTAGACACACCAATCCCAGCACCAGAAAGCTTCGCAGATCCTGTTGAAAAAGCATCGGCTGAAAAAGCGTTGGCTTACATGGGGCTAGAAGCAGGTAAATCTCTATCTGAATACAACGTCGATAAGGTCTTCGTGGGTTCTTGTACTAACTCTCGTATCGAAGATATGCGCGCAGCCGCTGCGGTAGCGAAAGGCCGCCAAGTAGCGAAACATGTTCAAGCATTGATCGTTCCGGGCTCAGAGCAAGTTAAAGCACAAGCAGAAGCTGAAGGTTTAGATGTAATCTTTAAAGAAGCCGGCTTCGAATGGCGCTTGCCAGGTTGTTCTATGTGTCTTGCAATGAACAACGACCGCCTTGGTCCACAAGAACGCTGTGCTTCTACATCAAACCGTAACTTTGAAGGTCGCCAAGGCCGTGATGGTCGTACGCACCTAGTTAGCCCAGCAATGGCAGCCGCAGCAGCAATCGCTGGTCACTTTGTCGATATTCGTGAACTTTAATTAGAGGATTTAACATGTCAGGTTTTCAACAACACACCGGATTAGTCGTTCCTCTAGATACGGCCAACATCGATACGGATGCGATCATTCCAAAGCAGTTTCTACAGAAAGTAAACCGCATCGGTTTTGGTAAGCACTTATTCCACGATTGGCGCTTCCTAGATGATGCAGGCCAACAACCAAACCCAGAGTTTGTAATGAACGCTCCTCGCTACAAAGGTGCTTCAATTCTCCTAGCTCGTGAAAACTTCGGTTGTGGTTCATCTCGTGAACATGCACCTTGGGCGCTTGCTGATTATGGTATTCAAGTGATGATCGCGCCAAGCTTCGCAGACATCTTCTATGGTAACTCGATCAACAACCAAATGGTGCCAGTTCGATTGACTGAGCAAGAGGTAGATGAGCTATTCCAATTCGTAGAAGCGAATGAAGGCGCTGAAATCACTGTTGATTTAGAAGCGATGAAAGTCAGTGCTAATGGTAAAGAATACTCGTTTGAAATTGATGAGTTCCGTCGTCACTGCTTACTGAATGGTTTAGACAACATAGGCCTTACACTTCAGCACGCCGATAAAATCTCAGAATTTGAAGCAAAGATTCCTAGCTTCCTGAAATAAAGAACCATGAAATAGCACAGTCTAGAAATAGAGTAAGCGTTTTCAATAACACATAAAGGTTGGCCCAGTGCCAACCTTTTTTATTCGATTCAACTTCTTCATTTAACTCAACTCTGTGGTTTAACTGAAGAGCTATGAAAGAAAATAGTAAGCCACAAGGTCTTAGTAGTCAGTCATCAGGAGAATGCCATGAAACAACTACTTGTTATTATCAGCCTACTTTTCTCAACCTTCGCGTGGTCTGCGCCTAAGTCCGAACTTTGGCCTTACTGGAATCAAAGTAATGAAGCCAACTCTGAGCAAGTTTCTCATCAAGATTGGCAACAATTCCTCGATAACTATTTAGTAAAACAAGGTCAACACGCCTTAGTTAGATATCAAACGGTGAGTTCTTCAGACAAAACCAAACTGAAGCAGTACATAAGCCGACTTGAACAGATTGACCCTCTCGACTATCCAAAAGCTGAACAGTATGCCTATTGGGTTAACCTATACAATGCAGTGACTGTTGATTTGATTCTTAATGCATACCCAATTAAATCTATCACTAAGCTCGGCGGACTATTCAGTTTTGGACCTTGGGGAGATGATGTAGTTGCAGTTAATGGAAAGACACTGACACTCAATGATATCGAACATCGAATTTTAAGACCGATTTGGCAAGACCCTCGCACTCATTACGCGGTGAACTGTGCAAGTCTAGGTTGTCCTAATCTACAATCTCAAGCATTTACTTCTGATAATACAGAAATGTTGCTAGAACTCGCTGCAGCTGAATATATCAATAGTGATAAGGGTGTATTGGTTAACAACAACCAGCTTCAATTGTCATCGATTTACGAATGGTTTGCTGTTGATTTTGGCAACCAACAACAACTGATTAAACACTTAGATAAATACAGAACAAAGCCGGTAACGTACACGGGAAAAATAAGTTATGACTATGATTGGTCACTTAACCAAGCAAACTAGTTCTAACGCGAAAGTTAATCACTAAAGCTAAACAAAAAAAGAGGCTAGAGGTTTTATTAACCACTAGCCTCTTATCAATTCTTTGACCGTATATCCACAATTAAAAGCTTGAGTCTGGTTGCTGTAAGAACTCAACTTCCTCAGGAGTCGAAGTTCGACCTAGTACTTCATTGCGGTGGGGGTAACGACCAAAACGCTCAATGATCACCTTGTGCTTAAACTCAAAATCAAGGTTATTCTCTAGCCCTGTCTGGGAAAAAAGCAGCACCGCTTGTTCATGCATCAGCAAAGATTCGCTGTGCATATAAGGCATGTAGAGGAAGCTTTTCTGTTGTTGATTGAGTTGGTGATCAAAGCCACTCGCTACCGCTTCTTGAGCTAGAACCAACGCCATAGGATCTGCAGTAAACGCATCTGGACTATTTCTACCAAGATTCCGAGAAAACTGATCAAGCACGATAATCTCAGCCAAGCGACCCTCTGCTGTCTGACGCCATTCAAATAACTCACCTTGAATGGCGGCTTTGTGCAGTTCAGAAAAACGAGACGCTATCAAAGCGTCAATCTCGGCGCCGCCAGTAAACCAATCTTTAGGCGTCAATTCATCGAACCAAAACTCTAGAACATTCTGATACGTTAACGTCATATAATTCCCTTTAATAAAAAACCGAGTAACTTTGTTATTACTCGGTTTGGTGTTCGATTACTTAAAACCTTTGACCTTCTTTATCAGGTCATAAGCATTTTGAATTTCTTGCGATTTTTCTTTCGCAACATTCATCATCTCAGGCGGTAAGCCCTTCGCCATCAGTTTATCTGGGTGATGCTCATTCATCAATTTACGGTAGGCTTTCTTCACCTCTTTACCATCAGCACTTTCACTCACACCAAGAACCTTATATGCATCGCCAAGCTGGTTCTGTTGCGAAGCCTGTTGCCAACCTGATGATTGCCCATGGCCTTGATTCCCCCCAAAGCTTCCACCTTGCTGTTGGAAACGGAACGCTGCTTCCTGCATCTGCAAGCGGCGCTCTAGTTGCTCTGCCGAAAACCCTAGGCCTTGAGCTATCTTATGCAGAACCTGACGCTCACTCGGGTGCAAGCTTCCATCAGCAAACGCAGCAGAGACTTGTAGCTCTAAAAAGAACTGCAAAAGATCAAAACGACCACCCGATGAGATTTTTACACGCTCAAGTACGTCGCTCAGAGGGAAGTCGCTCTCTTTTCCATCTCGGAATGCATCTTGCGCCGCTTTGCGCTGTTCGCCATGCAGGTTCATGCGTTCCATCATGGTAGAAGCGAGTTGAATCTCTTCCGGCGTTACCTGCCCTTTCGCTTTAGCAACGTGCCCCATAACCGCAAAGGCGGATTTAAAAAACTCGTTCTGTCTTTCTGCTTGGCTTGGACCTCGACCAAAACCAGAACTATTGAAACCAGATTGGTTCAATCGGCGAGCTTTATCGAATTGGTGCCCTAAAAATAGGCCAAAAACTAAACCAAGCGGCCCTCCAAATAGAAAGCCAAAAAAAGCGCCCAAAATTTTGCCAAATATTTGCATTATGTGTTCTCTATCTATGAATTTTGTCTGAGTAATGCTGTCTGATGATGCTGAATGCTAATATTTCCTTTATCATAAGGAAAATGGTTTATTAATTGGATTGATACTAGATCAACCCTTCATCTAGTGACACAGGATAGTTCAACTTCATGCAATGTTTTTCCCGCACCTTGTTAGCCGCGTCGATAACGACAGCGTTATACGTGTCGACAACTCAAGCTGAAACAATTACCGATAGTAGTGTGCAGGAAATGCCCTCTATAGATCAATGCTTGATCGAGCCCGCTGCAGAAAACGAGACACAGCTACCCGCTCATGTTGAGTCAGATCGCTTAGAAGCTATCAATGGTGACAAAGCAATATATTCAGGAGATGTAAGAGTTACGCAAGGAAATAAAACCATTCTTGCTGACAATGTAACTCTACACCAACAAGAAAACATCGTTGTAGCTGAAGGCAACGTAAACTTTAGTGATGGTCAAATCAAGTCAGTGTCAGACAGAGCAACGAATAATCTGACTACAGATGAAATGACGCTAGAAAATACCGATTACGAATTTCTTTGCGAGCCAGGACGTGGTGATGCAGTCTACGTATCGAAGACGGGCAAAGCAGTTTATGAAATCGAAGACGGCTCCATTACCTCTTGCCCTATTGGCGACAACGCCTGGCGCCTAAGAGCATCAAGTATCAGCGTCGACCAGGACGAAGAACAAGCTACTTTCTATAATCCACGCTTTGAGATCCAAAGTGTCCCTGTTTTTTACTTACCGTATTTAACCGTACCAGTCGGTGATACACGTAAAACCGGTTTCTTGTATCCAACCGTGTCATACGGTTCTAGCGATGGTTTTGAAGCGGAGATTCCTGTTTATTGGAACTTAGCTCCAGACTACGATTTGGAAACCACCTTCAAGTATATGCAAGAGCGTGGCACTCAACTTAATAGTAAATTCAGATACTTGAGTGACTTCGGTTCAGGCAGCCTCGAGTCTGAATATTTACCAGACGATCAAAAGTACACAGACAAAGGCGATCGTTGGGGTTTCCAACTAGAACATTCAGGAATATTTCAACAATCTTGGTTGTTCGAAGTCGATTACTCTAAAGTCAGTGATATTGATTACTTTACGGATATGAGCTCAGGAATTGGTAATCGCGAAGATGGCCAACTACTTCAGGAGGGTAAAGCGACGTATCGTTCTCAAAACTGGGATGCATCAGTATTGGTCCGAGACTTCCAAGTCCTCACAACAAGTAATAACTTGCCTTATCGCTTAATGCCACAACTTGAGTATAACTATTATGCTCCTGAGGTGATGGATTACCTAGACTTCGATTTAATCAGTCATGTTTCATTATTCGATACAGACGCCTCGGGCAAGCCATCCGCAACTCGTGTCCACGTTGAACCTGGTATTACGATTCCTGTCGGCAACACCTGGGGTACGTGGACAACAGAAGCTCGATTACTTGGAACTTATTATCAACAGGATCTTGATGGTGTTGACACTGGTTCTGGTTCCGATTACGAAGGCCTAGAGGAATCGGTAAGTCGAGTGATTCCTGAGTTTAGAAGTCACGCTGGTATCGTTCTAGAAAGAGATACCAAGATAGTCAACAACTACACTCAAACACTCGAGCCACAAGTACAGTACCTGTATGTTCCCGAACAAGATCAAAGCGATATTGGCCTTTACGATACAACGCTACTACAGACCGATTACTACGGCTTATTCAGAAGCCGTAAATACAGTGGTGTAGATCGTATTGCAGCGGCAAACCAGATAAGTTATGGCGCGTCATCTCGATTCTTTGATGACGAATATAAAGAACGTCTTAATATCTCTTTTGGTCAAATTTTTTATTTCGACAAAGACACAAAGCAAACTCTGAGCAGCAGCGAAGACTCGGGTGAAAAAACCAATTATTCATCTTGGGCTATTGAAATGGACTTCAACTACGATGATTATCTGTTCTACCATGGTGGCGTGCAATACGACATTGACTCAGCTTCAATGCAACTTGCCAACAGTACACTTGAATACCGCTTTGCTGGTGGTTATATACAAACCAACTATCGCTATGTTACGGAAGAATATATTGAGGATAATGTAGGCGAAAGTATCGATGTTGGGTCAATAACTCGTGATGGTATCTCTCAAGCCGGTTTGCTTGGTGCTTATCAAATTTCGCGGAAGTGGAATGCCAGTGCTCAATACTTCTATGATTTAACGACACAAGAGAATCTAGAGTGGTTGGCTCGCTTGAACTATAAATCAGATTGTTGGTATATCGGATTTACGTATAGCAACCAGTTGACAAATAATATTAGTGATCCAAATACTACACCTGAATATGAAAATAACTTTGGTGTGAATTTCGGTATTGTTGGCTTTGGTACTAATCTAGGCTCTGATTCAGGCGCAGTTGGGGATAGTAGTTCAGACAACTCTCTAAGTTACGGTCGCCCATTCTTCTTAAATAATTAATTCTCTTTATTGATAAAACATCAGTAAATTTAAAGGACTACACATGACATTGTGGAAACGCACATTAATCGCTATCGCATCGGCTTGTACTTTATCTGTAAGCCATGCTGCGCCAGTTGAACTCGATAGCGTAAAAGTGATCGTTAACGAAGGCGTAATTTTACAAAGCGATATCGACGCTTCAATGAAGACGTTACGTGCAAACGCGAAGAAAAGCGGTCAAACATTACCATCACAAGACGTGTTGAATGAGCAAGTTCTAGAAAAATTAATCATTGATACGATTCAAACTCAAGAAGCGGAACGTATTGGCGTTCGTATCGATGACGCTCGACTTGACCAGGCAATTGAAGGTATCGCGAAAGACAACAATCAAACGGTAGAGCAACTTACCGCATCGGTTGCAGAAGAGGGCCTTAGCTACAATGCATTCCGTGAGCAAGTAAGAAAAGAAATTGCAGCCAGTGAAGCTCGTAACGCCTTAGTTCGTCGCCGCATCAACATTCTTCCAGCTGAAGTCGATAACCTAGCAGACATCTTAGCGCAAGAAACTAACGCGACCGTTCAATACAAAATTGGACACATTCAACTTCGCTTTAACGATGACCAAACAAAGGAAGAGCTAGAAGCTCAAGCTAACGATTTAGTTGAAGAGCTAAACTCAGGTAAAGACTTCAGCACCATGGCTTATACTTACTCTAAAGGCCCGAAAGCACTACAAGGTGGTGATTGGGGTTGGATGCGAAAAGAAGAGATGCCAACCATTTTTGCAGACCAAATCAAAATGCAAAACAAAGGCAGCATTATCGGTCCTTTCCGCAGCGGTGTTGGCTTCCATATTTTAAAAATTGAAGACGTAAAAGGCTTAGAAACCGTTGCTGTTACCGAAGTTAATGCACGTCATATCCTGATTAAACCTACCGTAATCCTGAGTGATGACGGTGCCAAAGAACAACTTGAAGAAATCACTCGTCGCGTGAACGCTGGTGAAGCGACCTTTGGAGAGCTTGCTCAGCAGTACAGCCAAGACCCAGGTTCTGCAGTTCAAGATGGCGAACTAGGTTATCAAACGCCTGATTTATATGTTCCAGAGTTCAAACACCAAGTAGAAACTCTTCCTGAAGGGAAAATCAGCGCACCATTTAAAACGGTTCATGGTTGGCACATTGTTGAAGTATTAGACCGCAGAGAAGTTGATCGTACGGATTCTGCTTTGAAGAACAAAGCTTACCAAATACTATTTAACCGTAAGTTCAATGAAGAAGCTGGCGCTTGGCTACAAGAAGTAAGAGCAAGTGCCTTTGTTGAAATGGTTGAGGACGACCAAAATGACAACTAAACGCCTTGTCATTACCGCAGGTGAACCCGCAGGGATAGGTCCAGATTTAACTCTGGCTTTGTCTCAAGAAAGTTGGCCTCATCAACTCGTTGTGTGTGCCGATAAAAATTTACTCGCACAGCGAGCGGAAATGTTAGGGATTGAAGTTGAGCTGTTGGATTACGACCCAATGGCGCCTAAGCAACCCCAACGCTCTGGTACTTTAGTAGTGAAACACGTTCCATTAACTGAAAGAGCCATCGCAGGCCAACTCAACGAAGCTAACGGTCATTACGTATTAAATACTTTAGAAACCGCCGCAATTGGCTGTATGAATGACGAATTTGATGCTATTGTCACCGGCCCTGTTCACAAGGGTGTAATTAACCGAGCTGGCGTTGCTTTTAGCGGTCATACCGAGTTCTTTGCAGAGAAGTCCAATACACCACTCGTGGTGATGATGTTGGCAACTGAAGGGCTGCGTGTTGCATTAGTCACAACGCACATCCCACTAGCTTATGTATCTCAAGCTGTGACCGAAGACAGATTAGAGCAAATTATTGCGATTCTGAATAAAGATTTGGTCGAAAAGTTTGCAATAGAGAAACCAACTATCTACGTGTGTGGCTTAAACCCACATGCAGGTGAAGATGGTTGTTTAGGCCGTGAAGAAATAGAAACCATCACCCCTACGCTAGAAAAAATTCGCCAGAAAGATGGCATCAATTTAGTTGGCCCATTGCCAGCAGACACCATCTTTAATGAAAAATATTTGCAAGATGCAGATGCTGTTTTAGGTATGTATCACGACCAAGTACTCCCTGTATTGAAATACAAAGGGTTTGGTCGCTCAGTGAACATCACACTAGGCTTACCGTTTATTCGTACATCAGTCGATCACGGTACCGCCTTAGACTTGGCAGGGAAAGGCCAAGCCGATACAGGGAGCTTTAGAACAGCGCTCACGCACGCCATTGAATTAGTAGAGAAAAAGCAATGAGAAATGATGTCCACTTAGGGCACAAAGCGCGTAAACGTTTTGGTCAAAACTTCCTTAACGATCCATACATTATAGATGGCATCGTATCGAGTATTAACCCACTACCAGGCCAAAACTTGGTAGAAATTGGCCCTGGTCTTGGTGCTATTACAGAGCCTGTTGGCAAACTTGTCGATAAATTCACAGTAATTGAACTGGATAGAGATCTTGCTGAACGTCTGCGTAATCACCCTGATCTTGCTGAGAAGTTAACGATCTATGAAGGTGATGCAATGAAGTTCGATTTCGAACAACTTGTTAAGCCAAACAACAAGCTACGTATCTTCGGTAACTTGCCATACAACATCTCTACACCATTGATGTTCCATCTTTTTGAGTTCCATAAAGATGTGCAAGACATGCACTTTATGCTTCAAAAAGAAGTGGTGAACCGCCTAGCAGCAGGCCCTGGCACTAAAGCTTATGGTCGTCTAACAGTCATGGCTCAATACTACTGTAAAGTGACACCAGTGCTAGAAGTACCACCAACAGCATTCGTTCCGCCACCAAAAGTAGATTCTGCTGTCGTACGCCTTCAGCCATATGAAGTGCTGCCTTATCCGGCAAAAGATCTTAAATGGTTGGACCGCGTATGTCGCGAAGGTTTTAACCAACGTCGCAAGACAGTACGTAACTGCTACAAAAGCTTAATCAGTAAAGAGGTGCTTGAAGAGTTAGGGGTAAACCCTGGCATGCGCCCTGAAAACCTGACGCTCGAACAGTTTGTCGATATGGCTAACTGGTTGCATGACAGTCACAGCACTGAAAAATAAGTCAAAAGGCTCCTACACTACGGTGAGGGGCCTGTTTTTTATGTAAAACTTTTATAGGGTCTTTTGCCCTTAGCATACCAACAACAAAAGGTGCGAATATGGATATATCTACGCCTTGTATCAAATGTCAGGTTCACTCTAAATACATAGAGGAACAATCTGAACCTACGAAGAACCGCTACGTCTTCGCTTACATCATTACCATCAAAAACCTCAGTAAAACAACGGTACAACTTATGTCACGTCGCTGGCTAATTACTGACTCCAACGGTAAACAACTCACTATTGAAGGTGATGGTGTGGTTGGGCAACAACCTGTGATTGAAGCCAACGATGAATATACTTACACCAGTGGTACCGTCATCGAAACTCCTGTGGGTGTTATGCAAGGTCATTATGTTATGACTGATCACAAAGGCATCGATTTCATAACTGAAGTCGACCCGTTCAGGCTCGCCATCCCTAACATTCTTAATTAGTACACACCTCTACTACTTACAGGAAATTATTTTGTCGAATTACATTGTCGGAGACATTCAAGGGTGCTTCGACGAACTTCAGTTGCTGCTTGAAACTATCAGTTTTGATAAACACAAAGATACTTTATGGGTCGCTGGTGATTTAGTCGCTCGAGGTCCTAAATCATTGGAGACACTACGCTTTATTCGCAACCTTGGTGACGCAGCTAAGGTTGTATTAGGCAATCATGACTTGCATCTACTTGCGGTTTCCTTAGGGCTATTTTCGGCTAAGCCAAAAGATAAAACTCAAACGATCCTTGATGCAGAAGATAGGGAGACGTTACTTGAGTGGCTAAGGCAACAACCTTTAATTCAGGAACATTCAGAGTTCGTAATGTCTCATGCAGGTATCTCACCGCAATGGGATTTAGAACGAGCACGTATCGAAAGCCGAGAAATAGCTGACTTATTAAAATCAGAACAATGGCAATGGCTTATCGAGAATATGTACAGCAATACGCCTGATTTATGGCATCAAGATTTAGAAGGCATTGAGCGCTATCGCTATGCGATCAACAGTCTGACTAGAATGCGATTTTGCTTTACTGATGGTCGACTTGATATGGCCTGTAAACTTCCACCAAACGAAATTACCATTGAGCCTTTGGTACCTTGGTTTGACCTTACACAACGTATAGAACTGGATAAGACGGTTTTATTTGGACACTGGGCTGCATTAGAAGGCTACTCAGGGAAAGATGTGATTGGTTTAGACACAGGGTGTGTTTGGGGAGGACAATTGACGGCACTGCGCTGGGAAGACAGACAGTTTTTCACACAGAAAGCGTTATAACTTGTTAGCTACTAAAATGCTTGCTACCAATTGATAGCAAGCATTCATTATAATTAACGCTCTAGAATAACGAAGTGCATATCAAAGCTATTTCTATCATCATTCATATAATCTTTACTGTATACGCAAGTCCAACCTTCACTTCCCCAGCTAGGAAAGCGAGTGTCACCTTCAATTTCAGCTTCAATAAATGTTAAATATAGTTTATTTGCTATAGGAAGGTAAGATTCATATATAGAACCACCACCTATAACCATTACCTCTTCAACGTCTCCAACAGCTTTCAGAGCTTCCTCTGTAGATGTAACTGTTGTTACCCCGTCGATGGATAACCCAGGATCACGACTGATAACTATATTCTGTCTTCCAGGAAGAGGGCGACCTATAGAATCATAAGTTCTGCGCCCCATAATTACTGGTTTTCCTAGAGTGTGTTTTTTAAACCAAGCAAAATCAGCAGGTAAGTGCCATGGCATGGCATTCTCTTTACCAATAATTCTGTCACCAGCTTCAGGTAAATAAAAACCATTTTCCTTGTCAATTTTCCCACCATGAGCCATAGCTGCAATTAAGCTAATTTTCACAACTCTATACCTCTGTAATTTCTGAGACACAGATTATACCGATTTCCCTCATAGGGTAAATCATTATGCGATTATACTATCGGTCTTCTTCTATAAAAGAGCAGCCCTGGCACCGCTAAGCCAACCGCAAGCCCTGCGATAATAAACATCGATTTCAAAAAGTTCTCCATCAACAAAGCCAATAACTCCGGGTTGTATCCTGCCCGGTTAATTTCAACCATGGCAATCATCGCCTTAAAGGCAAACACACCAGGTACCATGGGAATCAGCGCTGCGACGGTAAACACTTTAGGGTGTGCCAAGAGCTTATGTGACCAATGGACTCCAATCATCCCTACCAGTGTAGCCGCGAAGAACGTCGCCCATTCAATAGGTATGCCGAAATGCATCATTAAATAACGGCTACCGTGGCCAATAGACCCTCCGAGAGCACAGTAGATCAACGCACGTTGTGGTACGTTAAAGACCAATGCAAAGCCGACGGCAGGTATCGCCGCAAAAAACATATCGTTCAGAAGGCCTACCAATAATTCAAAGATAGTCATTAGCTTGCCCACCCCCACACGTCTGAAAGGCTCATCGCTGCAACAATACCTAAGCTTGTCGCTAGGGTTAATAGACTGGCCATGGTAAAACGAGCCAAACCCATATTGATATGGCCTTTAAGCATATCCGCAACAGAGTTAATCAAGGGAAAACCGGGCACTAGCATCAATACTGACGAAGCCATCACGATGGTGGGTTGACCACCAATATTGTAGAGCACCGCCTGAGCAGAGATGGTCGTAGTAACGAATGCCGTAATGGCAAAATTTAGTAGTGGGTTAAAGTGACGGTGACCAATCTCTTGTCTTACGATCATGCCGCAAGCGGATGCAATAAAGGTCATGATGAACACGTGCCAATCGCCGCCAGCAAGATGACTAAAAGAAGCACATGATAATCCAATCATCACTACAACCAGCCAACGGTTATAACGTTCAGGGCTGATCCCTTGGATCTTCTTGTAAGCTAAATCATAATCAAGAATCCCTTTCTCCATCATGATACAAACACGTTGAATCTCTGTTATCACCTGCATATTAATGCCACGATCAGCACAGCTTCTAGTTGTCGTTATACAATGGTCATCCATTACTGTTGTCACGACCAACGCATTGGCTGACAGTGCAACTTCAACCTCATTCACCCCACAAGCGATACCGATACGGCGCATAATATCGCCGACTAATGTGCTCTCTGCACCATGTGCTAATAACATTTGTCCTGATTGAGCGACGAGTCTTGAGATCGCTCTTTGCTTCGATGCCATGATTTCCTTCCCATAGGCGTTAATTATCTAAAGATAAATTTTGCATAAAAAATAGAGAGACGTCATGATTTAGATACAAAAAAACCGCAATTTTCATTGCGGTTTAATAAAACTATCAGCGTATCTTAGAAAAAGTGACTAAAGTGCGCATAAGAAACAGCGAGGATTAGTCACGAACGTAGATAACATGACCGTCATCTTCTTCGTCATCCCAATCATCCCAGTCGTCGTCATCTTCAGTTACGACGTTCTTACCGCTCATTGCATCTTTATGGTAGTCATCCCACATAAAGTTAACTTTTTCTTCTTCTTCAATTGCTTCAACTTCACGAGGTAGGTTCTCCATGAACTCACCCAGTTTAAAGCAAAGATCTTTAGTGCCGATTTTGTTCACTGCAGAGATCTTGAAGTACTCGCCTTCCCAACCCAAAGCTTCAACGATTTCTTGAATTTTTTCATCAGCTTCTTCTTCAGGCATTAAGTCAACTTTGTTAAACACTAACCAACGTGGTTTCTGTGCAACTTTTTCACTGTATTGCTCAAGCTCATCAATGATCGTCAATGCATTCTGAATAGGATCAGAGCCGTCAATCGGCAGAATATCGATCATATGCAGAAGAACACGACAACGCTCAAGGTGTTTCAAGAAGCGAATACCAAGGCCTGCGCCATCAGCTGCGCCTTCGATTAGACCAGGAATGTCGGCAACAACGAAACTCTTCTCAGGAACGACACTCACCACACCCAAACTTGGGATCAACGTAGTAAATGGGTAATCAGCCACTTTTGGTTTCGCAGCAGATACTGAGCGAATAAAGGTAGATTTACCTGCATTTGGTAAGCCAAGCATACCAACATCAGCCAATAGAAGAAGCTCTAAGCGTAGTTCTCGAACTTCGCCTTTAGTACCCATTGTCTTTTGACGAGGAGCACGGTTAACAGACGACTTAAAGCGGGTGTTACCAAGACCATGCCAACCACCTTTACCAACCATTACTTTCTTGCCGTGTTCAGCAACTTCAGCAACGATTTCATTAGTGTGAATGTCAACAGCACGAGTACCTACAGGTACTTTCAGTGTAATATCTTTACCACGTTTACCAGTACAGTTGCCACCGCGGCCATTCTCGCCACGTTCAGCGCTGTAAAAACGTTGGAAACGATAATCGATCAGTGTATTTAAGTTTTCATCAGCTTGAATGTAAACATCACCGCCGTCACCACCATCACCGCCATCAGGACCACCTTTAGCAACGAATTTTTCGCGCCAAAAGCTGACTGTACCATTACCGCCATCACCGGCTTCTATTTTTACTGATGCTTCATCAACGAATTTCATTTTTTAACTCCGCACTTACGTTGCGTTACCACTCATCAAGGAGTGATATAAATTCTAGCAGATCCGAGTTTAGATCGATCACCTAAGATCTAGATCGATCTGCAATCAAGGAACAAATAAGGAGAGGTTCTTTGCTTTACGTGTTTTAAAAACCAAGCTGCTTTTTAAAAACCGAACTGTTTATCAAAAAGCCATACAGCTTCCAAAACCCAAGCCAGAGCGTCTACTTTTTTATTCTCGCTATAAATAAAAAACCCTGCCGAATCGGCAGGGCTTTTGAATTCAGCTTGAAAGCTAGTATAAATAATCTAGTTAAAGATTAAATTACTCAGCTTCGATGCTTACAAACTTGCGGTTTTTAGGACCTTTTACTGCAAATTTCACTTTACCTTCAGTAAGAGCGAAAAGAGTATGGTCTTTACCGATGCCAACGTTTGTGCCAGCGTGGAATTTAGTACCACGTTGACGAACGATGATGTTACCTGCAAGAACAGATTCACCACCAAAACGCTTAACACCAAGACGTTTGCTTTCTGAATCGCGGCCGTTATTAGTAGAACCGCCAGCTTTTTTATGTGCCATTGTTAAACTCTCCTAATACTTAAGCGTTAATGCCAGTGATTTTCACTTCTGTGAACCACTGACGGTGACCAGCTTGCTTGCGAGAGTGCTTACGACGACGGAACTTAACGATTTTTACTTTATCGCCACGACCGTGTTGTACTACTTCCGCAGTAACCTTACCACCTTCTACAAGAGGTGCACCAACAGCGATTTCTTCGCCGTTAGCAACAAGAAGAACTTTATCAAATTCAACAGTTGCACCAGTTTCAACGTCTAATTTCTCTAAACGAAGTGTTTGACCTTCGCTTACTCGGTGTTGTTTGCCACCAGATTGGAAAACAGCGTACATATTTTACTCCGCTTTTTCCGCACAGCCTATGGTTGTTAATTGTACAACTCGGGTGTGCGCTAAACTAATCAATAGGGCGCAGATTCTACGGGAATCATGGCGCTATGACAAGCCATATTTTTAAAATATTGGCGAAAACATGTTCGCCAAAGAAAAGTGCGGCAATGATGCCCTTAAGTGATGTATTAATCAACGTTTTTTAGTGTATTATTCAACAATTAAATACAACGTATAAGCCTTACAGGGTCTAACTTCAGCCGGATGAACAATGGATTTTAAAGCTATCCAAACGCTTACTGCCAATGATATGGCAAAAGTGAATGAAACAATTCAAGCCCAACTTAATTCTGACGTAAGTTTAATCAACCAGCTTGGTTTTTATATCGTTAGCGGCGGTGGCAAACGCCTACGTCCTTTGCTTGCTCTTTTATCTGCTCGTGCTCTTGGTTATCAGGGTGAAGCTCATATCACCTCTGCGGCCTTTATTGAATTTATTCACACAGCAACTTTGCTTCATGATGATGTCGTCGACGAATCGGACATGCGACGTGGTAAAGCGACAGCCAATGCTGCTTTCGGTAATGCCGCTAGCGTTTTAGTTGGAGATTTTATTTACACTCGCTCATTTCAGATGATGACAACGCTAGGATCTTTAAAGATCCTCGAGCTAATGAGTGAAGCGGTAAACGTGATTGCCGAGGGTGAAGTTCAACAATTGATGAACTGTAACAACCCCGACACCACAGAAGAAAGCTACATGCAAGTCATCTACTCTAAGACAGCTCGCCTGTTTGAAGCTGCAACACAAATCGGCGCAATTCTCACAGAGTCGTCACCTGAAATCGAAACAGCAATGCAGAACTACGGTAAATATCTAGGTACCGCATTCCAACTGATTGATGATGTGATGGATTACACAGCTGATGGTAAAGAGATGGGTAAGAACGTTGGTGACGATCTTGCCGAAGGCAAACCAACACTGCCTCTACTTTACGCAATGCATAATGGCTCTCCAGAACAAGCAAGTATGATTCGTGAGGCTATTGAAAAAGCCAATGGCATGGAACGTCTTGACGATATTATGGCTGTTATGAAAGAAACAGGTTCTTTGGAGTACACTACAAATAAAGCTTATGAAGAAGCAGATAAAGCCATAACTGAGCTTGCTGTGCTTCCTGACTCAGAATATAAGCAAGCATTAATTACGCTCGCACATCTTGCTGTTAAACGTAGTAAGTGATTCCGACGTCATTAGCAGTAGAATAACGACACGCTATAAATAAACAAAAGAGCCTCAGGGCTCTTTTTTGGTTTTAGCGTCTTGTGCGAGTTAAAGCCAATCAATATCTGCTCGACTCTAGAGATAACGGCTGCTCAGTTTCAATTTCTTCAAGCTCAGCCATTGGCACTGCGTACTGGAATTGTCCGCTGTAAGTCTCCACTAGGGCAAATTGTTCTTGTTCATCAATAACCAATATTTTCCCCAAACGCCCTAAATATTCGACATTCATTCCTTTTTGAACACTAGACATAACTTTTCCTCTAACTTAGCTATAGAGACCGTTACGAATCGCTTGAGCTAAAGGATCAAAAAAGCCGATCACAA